>NZ_JBMVFV010000002.1:0-188451 GCF_049538395.1 Micromonospora sp. AB353
CGGTGTGCCGCAGCGCGGTCGAGGGGGTCGACGCGGTGGTGCACATCGCGTCCGCGTTCGTCGGCCTGGACGGGCCGGGCGCCGAGGAGGTGAACCGGACCGCGACCGCGGCGCTGGCCCGCGCCGCGCTCGACGCCGGGGTGCGCCGGTTCGTGCAGATGAGCAGCTACCTCGTCTACGCGCCCGCCGGCGACCGGCCGGTACGCGAGGACGACCCGCTGCTGGAGTCCCCGGAGTCGTCGTTCCCGGCCGCGAAGCTCGGCGCGGAGGCGGCGCTGCGCCAGTTCACCGGCGGGGAGCTGGAGGTGTGCGTGCTGCGTGTCGCGTTCACCTACGGCGAGGGCGACCCGCATCTCGCCGACGCGCTGAGCTGGGCCGCGCACCGGCCGGACGACGAGCGGCTGCACCTGGTGCACCACGCCGACGTGCGGGCCGGCATCTTCGCCGCGCTGCGCAGCCCGGCCGCGGCCGGGCACACGTACAACCTGGCCGACGACGAGCCGGCCCCGGCGGCGTTGCTGCGCCCGCTGGCCGAGGAGTTCACCGCGCGCGGCGCCGGAGCCGGCGACGCGGAGGAGGGCGGCCCGCTGGGCTGCGTCGTGGACACCACCGCCGCCCGCCGGGACCTGGGCTTCCGGCCCGTCTACCCATCGATCGAGGACGCCCGCCGCGCGGGCCGCATGTGACGGAGGACGCCACCATGACCGCGACCGCTGAGCACGCCCCGGCGATGACGATCGGCGGCGTGGCCGAGGAGGCGGCCGCCGTCCTCCCGGTCGACAACCCGGCGACCGGCGCGCCGCTGGGCGCCGCCCCGGTCTGTTCCGGCCGGCAGCTCGACCGGGCGATGGACGCGGCGCTCGCCGCCGCCGGCGGCTGGGCCGCCGACGACGAGGCCCGGCGTGCCGCGCTGCTCGCCGCCGCGAAGGAGGTGTCGCGGGCCGCGTCCCGCCTCGGCGCGCTGGTCACCGCCGAGCAGGGCAAACCGGCGGCGATGGCGATCGCCGAGGCGTACGGCGCGGCCGGCGCGCTGCGCTACCACGCCGGGCTCGACCTCGGTGCCGAGCTGCTGCGCGACGACCGGCGCGGGCACGTCGAGCTGGCCCGCCGCCCGCTGGGCGTGGTCGCCGCGATCACCCCGTGGAACTTCCCGGTCGCGATCGCCGCCGCCAAGCTGGCCCCGGCGCTGCGGGCCGGCAACACGGTCGTGCTCAAGCCCTCGCCGTACGCGCCGCTGGCCGTGCTGGAACTGGGGCGGCTGCTGGCGCCGCTGTTCCCGCCCGGCGTGGTGAACGTCGTGTCCGGCGGGGACGACCTCGGTGCGGCGATGGTCGGGCATCCGGTGCCGGCGCACGTGTCGTTCACCGGGTCGGTGGCTGCCGGGCGCCGGGTCGCCGCCTCCGCCGGCGCCGGGCTCAAGCGGGTCACACTCGAACTCGGCGGCAACGACCCGGCGATCCTGCTCGACGACGCCGACCCGGACGCGATCGCCGAGAAGCTGTTCTGGGAGGCGTTCGCCAACAGCGGGCAGGCGTGCATGCTGGTGAAACGGCTGTACGTGCCGGCGTCGCGGCACGGTCGCGTGGTCGACGCGCTGGCCGACCGGGCCCGGGCCACCCGGGTCGGCGACGGCGCGGTGAAGGGCACCGAGCTGGGGCCGCTGACCACCGGGGCGCAGCTGCGCCGGGTCACCGCGCTGGTCGAGGCGGCCACCGCCGGGGGAGCGCGGGTCGCGGCCGGCGGCGCGCCGCTGCCCGGCCCGGGACGGTTCTACGCCCCCACCGTGCTCGCCGGCGCCACCGACGACCTGGCGGTCGTGACGCAGGAGCAGTTCGGGCCGGTGCTGCCCGTGGTGCCGTACACCGATCTCGACGACGCGGTCCGGGCCGCGAACGCCGGCCCGTACGGGCTGGGCGCCTCGGTGTGGTCGGCGGATCCGCAGCGTGCCTGGGACGTCGCCGCGCGGCTGGACGCGGGCACGGTGTGGGTCAACTCGCACGCCGAGCTGACGCCGGACCAGCCGTACGGCGGCCTGAAGTGCAGCGGGCTGGGCGTGGAGGGCGGTGTGGCCGGGCTGCACGGCTACACCGGCGCGCAGGTGCGTCACCGTCCCCGGTGAGCCGCCGTCCGGGCGCCCGGTCCGGGGCGCCCGGAGCGCGGGTCAGGTCAGGCCGCTGTAGAACAACGCGCCGATGACGGCCCGTTCCGCCTGCGGCAGGCGGGCGTGCGGCACGGCCCGGCCGGTCAGCGCCAGCCCTTCGCGCGGCTGGTAGATGAAGTCCAGCCCGCCGTCGGGGAAGTTGC
Organism: Micromonospora sp. AB353; assembly: GCF_049538395.1. Classification (NCBI taxonomy): domain Bacteria; kingdom Bacillati; phylum Actinomycetota; class Actinomycetes; order Micromonosporales; family Micromonosporaceae; genus Micromonospora; species Micromonospora sp. AB353. The sequence continues at coordinate 2,305 of NZ_JBMVFV010000002.1, forward strand.
CCGCCTCCCGCACCCACCGGTCCAGCCAGGCCGGGTCGTGGCCGGTCTCGTCGAGGTACGAGCGCATCGGCCCCGGGTCGCCGGCGATGGTGAACAGCAGCGACACCTCACACGTCGGCTGGTCGGTGTGCACGCCCAGGTAGTCGCCCTTCTCGTAGCGCAGGTACGTGCACCGGGTCGGGTGCATGGGCCGGCCCATCCGGGCGCTGATCTCGGCGACCAGCGCCGGATCCTCGTGGATCTTGATGAGTGTCGGCCCGGCGCCCAGGTACGCGTTCATCGACCGGCTCACCAGCGCGTCGTGCTCGACGTCCCAGCCCGGCTGCGGCCCGCCCGCGAACGACTCGCCGCGCGGGGCGGCCAGCAGCACCTCGACGTCCTTCATGCACTCCCGCGCGGTGGCCGCCGAGATCAGGTCCGGCATGTGCCAGTAGTACCCGGACGGGTCCAGCATGGACAGGTAGTCGCTGCGCCGGCCGCTGGACTCGCGCAGCAGCGCCGCGTACTCCTCGTCCACCTCGTGGTCGGTGGGCCGCCGCACCACCCGCGACTTCACCGCCCGGATGATCAGCGGGCCCTGCGGGAACATCTGGTCGTACGTCGCGTCGACCAGCGGCCCGCCGCCGGCCAGCGGTGACACGTCGGCCGGCGGCACCCCGGCCGACACGGCCAGGCGCTCGTACAGCCGGATCGAGGCCGGCGGCTCGTCGCGCAGTCCGAGGTGGTGACGCAGCCGCCAGCGCCGCCACTCCAGCTCCACCTCGTTGATCCGGTGCCGGGGCCACCGGTACGAGCCGCCGGGCGCGTACAGCGCGTCCCGGATGTGCTGCACGTCGATCGCGCGGACCCGGTCCGCGGCGGTGCGGAACAGGGCCGACGCGTCGGCGCCGGACGCCCAGGTGGCAGTGGACATGGTGTCCCTCCGGTCAGGCCGGCGCCCGGCGGCGCCGGCTCACTCGTCAGGCCGGTCGGTGGTCCCGCCGCCCTGCGCCAGCGCGGCGGCGTCGCGGGCGCATCCCCACGAGAGCATGACGCCGTTCCCCGCGTGGCCGTAGTTGTGCACGACGAGCGCGTCCCCCCGGCGCTCGGCCTCCACCCGCGGGGCCGGGCGGCCGGGGCGCAGCCCGACGGTGTGCGCGAGCACCTCGGCGCCGGCCAGGGCCGGCTCGATCGCGGCGCACCGCGCGACGATGTCCCGCTCCTCGGCCGGGTCGGGCGTGGTGTCGTCGCTGCGCCGCTGCGCGCCGCCGAGCACCACGTGGTCGCCGTGCGGGAAGATGGACGCCCAGGTGGGCGTCATCGGCGCCTCCAGGAAGAACCGCTCGATCCCCGGGTTGCGCACCACGATCTTCGGGCCGCGCACCGGGTACAGCTCGTCGTCGCCGGTCAGCGCCCGCGCGGCCAGCCCGGTGCAGTTGACCACCACCGGCGCCACAGTCGCCGCCTCGTCGAGCGAGGCCACCGGCTCGGTGCGCAGCTCGCCGCCGGCGTCCAGGAAACGCTGCTCGAGGTACGCGAGGTAGACGGGCATGTCGACGAGCGGCAGCCGGACGGTGAACGCGGTGCCGAAACCCGCCGGGCGCTCGTGCTCGTCCAGCGGCCGGAACCCCGGGGTCCGCTCCACGAACGGCGGGGTGGCCCCGGCGGGCCGGGCGGCGAGTACGCCCTCGCGCAGCGTCACGCCCGGCATCGGCTCGTCGCGCAGCACCCGCAGCGTCTCGTCGGTCCAGGCGCGCTGCGGGTCGTCCGGCGGTGACAGGTTCGGGCCGACCAGCGCCGAGGCCTGCATCGAGGTCGTCCGCGCGGGCGGTTCCGCGGTACGGATGAGCACCCGCGCGCCTCCCTCGGCCAGCCGGATGCCGGTGCTGAGACCGGTGACACCGGAACCGAGGACGACGACGTCCGGACGTGCGGTCATGAAGGATCCTCCGAGTGTGCGGCGGCTGTGGTCAGCTGTCCTGTCAGGAAGATTCTCCACAGCTCACGCCGCTTCGGCTTGCCACTCGTGGTTCGCGGGATGGTGCCGACGCCGGTCCGGACGAACACCAGGTCGGCACCCTCGGTCACCCGGCCGACGAGCCCCTGCGCCGCCTCCAGCCGCAGCGGGTCGGCCTGCTCGACCACGACCACCGCGGTCGGCCGGTCCCCGCGCATGCCCAGCAGGACGGTCTGCCGGTGCCGCGGCAGCCCGGCCGACTCCAGCGCCGCCTCCACGTCCTCGGCCAGCAGCGTACGGCCGCGCACCTTCACGCTGTCGCCGATGCGGCCCAGCACGAACAGCTGGCCGTCGTGCAGGAACCCGGCGTCGCCGGTGACCAGCGGCCCGTCCCGGCGGCCGGTGTCGGCGTCCGGCGGCTCGTTGTGGTAGCCGTCGGTGAGGCAGGGACCGTCCACCACGATCTCGCCGACGTGGTCCTCCGGCAGTTCCCGGCCGTCCCGGTCGACGATCGCGACCCGGATCCCGTCGAGCGGGCGGCCGGAGCCGACGAGCGCGCCACCTGCCTCCGGCGCCAGCGGCACCGGCCCGTCGAGCACCACCCGCCTCGGGTCCAGCGGCACCGACGTCCACAGCTCGTCCAGCGGCAGACCGGTGACGGCGAGTGTCGCCTCGGCCAGCCCGTACGCGGGCAGGATGGCGCGCGGGTCCAGCCCGTACGGGGCCAGCAGCCGCACGAAGCGCTCCACCGCGCCGGTGCCGACCCGCTCGGCGCCGACGATGACCGCCCGCCAGGCGGAGAAGTCCATGCCCTCCAGGTCCTGCGGGCGTACCTTGCGCGCGACGTGTTCCAGCCCGAACGTCGGCATCGCGGTGAGCCGCGCGCCGTGGACGCCGAAGCAGCGCAGGTAGCGCAGCGGGGACCGGACGAACTGCTCGGGGGAGAGCAGCCACAGGTCGCTCTGCCGCACCACCGGCGTGATGAGGCAGCCGATCAGCCCCATGTCGTGGTGCATCGGCAGCCACGACGCGGTCGGGTCCTCCGGCCGCATCCGCAGCCACTGCGCGATGGCGGCCACGTTGGCCTCCAGCGCCGGCACCGGCACCCGGACCCCGCGCGGCGCCCGGGTCGAGCCGGAGGTGAACTGGAGCATCGCCAGCTCGGCCGGGGCCCAGCCCGGCCACGGGCCCGGGTCGGCGGTGGCGATCACGTCGTCGTCGACCCGCACCGGCACCGGCTGCGGCACCAGCCCGGCGAGCTGCCCGGCCAGCGCGGCGGACGTCACCACCATCCGCGGGGCGGCCCGGCCGACCAGGTGGGCCAGCGCCCGCGCGTACCCGGTCAGGTCCTGGCCGAACGCGGGCGGCGCGGTCGGCACCGGCACCGCGCCGGCGACCATCGCACCGAAGTAGAGCTGGATGAACCGGGGCCCGGTGGGCTCCACGATCACCACCGTGTCGCCGTCGGCGGTTCCGGCCGAGCGCAGCCCGGCGGCGACCCGGCGGGCACCCTCGGCGAGCCGCTCGTAACTCCACTCGTCCCACCTGTCGCCGGGTCCGGCGAAGCGGACCGCCGCGTCCGGGCGCGGCCGGTGCACCCAGTCGGTCAGCGGCGAGCCTGCCGCCGCGGCGCGATCCTGTCCGTCCATCGGGGACCTCCTGGGCACGGGTGGGCGGAGCGTAACGCGGTGCCACGCGACGGCGGCAGGCCCGCGCGAGCCGGCCGGCGGGCACGCTTGCGGCGCCGGCCGGCCCGGCGCGAGCATGCGCTCGACGTGTGACGTGGGCGCGATGTCCCTGGCACGCCTGCCCGGTCAGGTGCGGGCAACTGGGCATTCTGCCCAGTTGAACGGACCCGGCGAGGAGGCTGCGAAGGTGCCTGGACGATCCCTGATCTGCGGACTGAAGGTCACGCACGACGGCGCGGTGGCCGTGATCGACGACGGTCGGCTGCTGTTCTCCACCGAGGCGGAGAAGCTCGGCAACCACAACCGCCACTCGGAACTGCACGACATCGACGTGATCCACGACGAACTGCGCCGGCACGGCCTGTCGGCGGGCGAGCTGACCGGCGTGGCCGTCGACGGCTGGGCCCGGGACCGGGACGGCACCTCGTACGTGTGGCTGCTCGACGGCGCGCGCCCGCATCCGCTGGACGTGGCCGGTTACGAGGACCCGGTGACCGACGCGGCGCGGCCCCTGGACGCGCGGCACGGCCCGCTGCCGCAGCGGTTCGGCCCGGCCGGTTTCACCAGCTACACCCACGCCACCGGGCACCTGTTCGCCAGCTACTGCACCAGCCCGTTCGCGCAGCGCGGCGAGCCGGCGCTCGGCCTGGTCTGGGACGGCGGGATGCCGCCCTTCCTCTACCTGGTCGAACCGGATGGCCCCCGGGTACGCGGCGTCGGCCGGGTCAACGAGTTCATCGGCGGGCTGTACCCGATCTTCGCCTCGCACTTCGACCCGTTCCGGGTCGACCGGCGCAGCGCCGACCCGGACCGCCGGTTCGGGATGGAGGCGCTGCTCCCGGTCTCCGGCAAGGCGATGGCGTACGCCGGGCTGGGCAAACCGGTGGAGGCGGTGATCGACGTGATGGGCGCCGTCACCACGCAGTTCGGCGCGGTCGACACGCCGATGCGCTCGTTCCAGTGGAGCCAGCGGGTGCTCCAGCTCGCCCGGGGTCTCGGCGCCACCGACGCCGAGCTGCTGGCCTCGTTCCAGGAGTACCTGTTCCGGGCCCTGGTCACCGGCATGGTGGCGATGCTCGACCGGCACCCGGAGCTGCGGGCGCTGCCGCTGTGCCTGTCCGGCGGCTGCGCGCTGAACATCAAGTGGAACTCCGGCCTGCGGAGCAGCGGGCACTTCCCGCGGGTGTGGGTGCCGCCGTTCCCCAACGACGCCGGTTCGGCGATCGGCGCCGCGTGCGCCGAGATGGCCCGCACGACCGGGCGTACCGGCCTGCGGTGGAGCGAGTTCGCCGGGCCGGAGCTGCGCTGGGACGGCGTGGTGCCGCCGGGCTGGACGTCGCGGCCGTGCCCGGTCGAGGACCTCGCCGCGCTGCTGCACGAACGCGGCGAGGTGGTCGTCGTGCTCACCGGCCGGGCCGAGCTGGGCCCGCGCGCGCTCGGGCACCGCAGCCTCATCGCGCCCGCCACCAGCCGGGACATGCAGCAGCGGCTCAACGAGATCAAGGGCCGGGAGTGGTACCGGCCGGTGGCGCCGATCTGCCTGGAGGAGCGGGCGCCGGAGGTGTTCGCGCCCGGCACCCGCGACCCGTACATGCTCTTCGACCACGACGTCCGGGCCGGCTGGGTGGAACGCATCCCGGCGGTGGTGCACGTCGACGGCAGCGCCCGGCTGCAGACCGTCGACGCCGGCAACCGGGTGGTCCACGACCTGCTGCGCGCCTACGAGCGCCTCAGCGGCGTTCCGGTGCTCTGCAACACCAGCGCGAACCTGCCGGGACGCGGTTTCTTCCCCGACCCGGGCACCGCCATGTCCTGGGGCCGCACCCGGTACGTGTGGTCCGACGACGTGCTCTACGAGCGCCTCTGAGCCCGCCTCCGGAGGGTGTCCGCGGTCGAGTTCGCGCACGCTTCCGGGGGCGCTCGGGGCGGGGTTACGGTGCCCCCGTGCCGATTCCGAATGAGCAGCAGACGCGGAAGCGGGTGCGGGAGCTGGTCCTCGAACTGGCCCCCAACCCGGAGAAGGGCGACCAGGACGAGGTGCTCCTCGTCGAGGACCTGGAGTACCACTCCCTGGCCCTCCTGGAGCTCGCCTTCGCCCTGGAGGACGAGTTCGACCTGCCGCCGATCGACGAGCAGAGCGTGCAGAACATCCGTACCGCCGCAGACATCGAGAACCACGTGGTGCGGCAGCTGGAGAGCAAGGACGCCGAGCCGCTGGCCGCCACGACGGAGTGACGGTCCACCACGGACCGTGCGAGGGCTGGCAACGATCGGTGGAGGTGCGGACTTGTCCGAGCACGACGAGGTCATCTGCGGGCTGAAACTGACCCACGACGGCGCGCACGCCCTCATCCGGGGCGACCGTCTGCTCTGGTCGGTCGAGGAGGAGAAGGTCGGCAACCGCCGCCGCCACGCCCGCCTCACCGACCTGGGCGGCGTGGTGGCCGAGCTGGAACGCCACGGCCTGGGCATCGGCGACATCGACGCGATCAGCGTCGACGGCTGGGTGCAGTCCGGCGACGGGCGGACCGCGGCGGAGATCGAGCTGCCCGACGGCGGGCGGCAGATGATCGACCTGGCCGGCTACGCGGTCATCGCCGAGCCCGGCAACCCGCTCCCGGCCCACCCGCGCACCACCGGCAGCGGCCTGCCGCTGGGCTCGAAGACCTTCGACTACTCCAGCTACCCGCACGCCACCGGCCACGCGTTCGCCGGTTACAGCACCAGCCCGTACGCGGCGGCGGACCGGGCCGCGCTGATCCTGGTGTGGGACGGCGGCATGCCCGCCACCCTCTACCGGTTCGACCCGGCCACGCCCGCGCTGCACTCGCTCGGCGTGGTGGTCCCGATCGTCGGTGCCCTCTACCCGATCTTCGCCTCGCTGTTCCCGCCGTTCGGCGTCCCCGCCGACGAGCGCCGCCGGCTCGGCGGGCTGGGCGACTTCGCCCAGCTGGAGGCGCTGCTGCCGGTCTCCGGCAAGGCGATGGCGTACGCCTCACTGGCCCCGGCCAGCGAGGAGGCGATCACGGTGATGACCGAGCTGGCCGAGTCGATGCTGCCGATCGGCATCACCGGCGCGTTCCTCTGGAGTCACCAGGCCCGGCGCCGGCTCGCGCCGCTCGGGCTCTCGGACGCGGCGATCCTCGCCTCGTTCCAGGAGTTCCTGTTCCGGCTGCTGCTGCGCGGGCTGCGTACCGGCCCGGGCGCCGCGTACGTGCGGGCCGGCGAGCCGCTCTGCCTGTCCGGCGGCTGCGCGCTGAACATCAAGTGGAACTCCGGGCTGCGGGCCAGCGGCGACTTCAGCGACGTGTGGGTGCCGCCGTTCCCGAACGACGCCGGCTCGGCCATCGGCACCGCCTGCGCGGAGCTGTTCCGCCGTACCGGCCGTGCCGCGCTGCGCTGGTCGGTGTTCGACGGCCCGGACCTCGTCGACTCGCCGGTCCCACCCGGCTGGACCGGCCGCCCGTGCAGCGTCGCCGAACTCGCGGAGCTGCTGCACCGCACCGGCGAACCGGTCGTGGTGGTCGACGGCCGGGCCGAGCTGGGCCCGCGCGCCCTGGGCCACCGCAGCATCATCGCCCCGGCGCACGACCCGGCTATGAAGGACCGGCTCAACGAGATCAAGCTGCGCGAGTCGTACCGGCCGGTGGCGCCGATCTGCCTGGAGGAGCGGGCGCCGGAGGTGTTCGACCCCGGCACCCCCGACCCGTACATGCTCTTCGAGCACCACATCCGGCCCGGTTGGCGGGACCGCGTGCCGGCGGTGGTGCACGCCGACGGCAGCGCCCGGCTGCAGACCGTCGGCCCGGCCCACCCGCTGCTGTTCGAACTGCTCACCGCGTACGAGCGGCACTCCGGCATCCCGGTGCTCTGCAACACCAGCGCCAACCACCCCGGACGCGGCTTCTTCCCCGACGCCGCCTCCGCGATGCGCTGGGGCGGCGTGCCGCGGGTCTGGTCGCGGGGCCGGCTGTACACGGCGGACCGCTGACCATGGTGGCCCGTCGCGCCGACATCTCGGCGATGCTCGAGATGCTCCCGCCCTTCGCCGTGCGGGTCGCCGCCACGCTGCGGCTGTCCGACCACATCGCCGACGGTCACACCGGGCTCAAGGCACTCGCCCGGGCCGGCGGAGCCGACCCGGACGCGCTCGGCCGGCTCCTGCGCTACCTGGTCCAGCTCGGCCTCTACACCGAGCCCGAGCCCGGCACGTACGCGGTCACCCCGGCGGGCCGGATGCTCGCCACCGCCCACCCGTCGGGCCTGCGGGCCTGGCTGGACCTGGACGGGCCGGGCGGGCGGATGGACCTGGCGCTGGCCGGGCTGCTGCACGCGGTGCGCACCGGCGAACCCGGCTACGACCGGGTCCACGGCCGCTCCTTCTGGGACGACCTGGCCGCCGACCCGGCTCGCGGTGACGCCTTCGACGCGCTGATGGCCGGCAAGTCCCGGCGCGTCGCCGCCGACCTGGCCGCCGTGGTGCCCTGGGACGGCACCCGGCACCTGGTCGACGTGGGCGGCGGTCGCGGTGCCACGATGATCGCCGTCCTGGGCGCCCACCCCGGTCTGCGCGGCACCGTGTTCGACCTGCCCGGACCGGCGGCCGGGGCGCGTGCCGCGGTGCGGGAGGCGGGCCTGGCCGACCGGTGCGACGTGGTCGCCGGCAGCTTCCTCGACGACGCCGTGCCCGAGGGCGACACCCATCTGCTGTTCGACATCCTGCACGACTGGGACGACGCGACCGCCGCGGCGATCCTGCGCCGCTGCGCCGCGGTGAGCCGCCGGGTGCTCGTGGTGGAGGACATCCCGGCCGGCGAACCGGACCGGTGGTCGGTCGCCGCCGACCTGAAGATGCTCACCCTCTTCGCCGGCCGCCAGCGCACCGCCGCGCAACTGGCGGCGCTGGGGGCGGTGGCCGGCCTGCGGGCCGTGCATCCGGCCGCGCCGGTGGCGCTGCCGGGCGGGTTCGCCTACGTCGAGTTCCGGCCGGGCGCCGGGGAAGGGGGTACGCCGGCATGAGCGGCTCCGAGCCCGCCGGGCACGTCCTGGTCACCGGCGCCTCCCGGGGCATCGGCCGCGCCGTCGCGGTGCACCTGGCCGGTCTGGGCTACGACGTCACCGGCTGCTACCGGCGCGACGGCGAGGACGCCGAGGCGGCCGAGGCGGAGGTCGCCGCCCACGGCGTGCGCTGCCTGTTCCAGTCCTGCGACGTGTCCGACCCGGACGCCGTCGAGGACCTGGTGGCGCTGGCGGAGAAGAAGATCGGCCCGCTGACCGGGCTGGTGAACAACGCCGGCATCACCCGGGACGCCCCGGCCGTGCTGATGCGCACCGACCAGTGGCGGGACGTGCTGGACGTCAACCTCACCGGCACCTGGAACCTGTGCCGCACCGTCGGGTTCCGCTTCCTCAAGCGGCGGGCCGGCGACATCGTCAACATCTCCTCGGTCGCCGGTGTCTACGGCAACGCCGGTCAGACCAACTACGCGGCGGCGAAGGCCGGCATCATCGGCCTGACCCGCTCGCTGGCCAAGGAGATGGCGCCCTACGGGTCGCGGGCCAACGTGGTCGCGCCCGGGTTCATCGACACCGACATGACCTCGGCGCTGCCGTCGAAGTCGCGCGCCAAGGCGCTCGCCGCCATCCCGCTGGGGCGCTTCGGCGTACCGGACGACGTGGCGCCGCTGGTGGCCTTCCTGCTGTCGCCCGCCGCTTCGTACATCACCGCCCAGGTCTTCCACGTCGACGGCGGGATCGTCCTGTGACGCCCGTGCCGTGCCCCACCGACCGTCGTACCAGGAGAGGAACAGTGTCATGTCGGACAAGCAAACCCACCTCGAGGAGCTGCGCGAGCTGGTCGCGGAGGTGCTCGAGGTCGAGCCGTCGGAGCTGACGGACACCGCCGACTTCCAGGACGAGTACGAGGCCGACTCGCTGCGGGCGATCGAGATGCTGGCGCGGATCGAGAAGCGCTACAAGGTGGAGATCCCGCAGCGGGAGCTGGCCGGGATGGAGAACCTCAAGGCGGTGTACGAGATCACCGCCACCTACGCGGGCTGGGACAGCTAGTGCGATGAACCGTGTCGTGATCACCGGCGTCGGGCCGGTCTCCAACATCGGCATCGGGGCCCGCGCCTTCGAGCAGGGACTGCGCGAGGGACGCGTGGGTGTCGGGCCGATCCGCAGCTTCGACACCACCGGTTTCCCGCGCACCATGGCCGGTGAGGTCCGCGACTTCGTCCCGGCGGACCTGCTGCGCCGGCTCGACGTCGCGGCGTGGGGCCGCTCGTCCCTGTTCGCGGCCGCCGCGGCCCGGCTCGCGGTGCGTGACGCCGGCCTGGACGCGGCGCTCGACGCCGGTGCGCTGGCACCGGACCGGGTCGGCGTGGTGGTCGGCACCACCAGCGGTGAGTCGAAGCTGACCGAGGAGTTCGGACGGCGGGTGGTCGACGCCGGGTTCGCCGCCGTGGATCCGGCGCTGCTGGCGGGGTTACCGGCCGGGCGGCTGGCCTTCGCCGTGAACGAGGAACTGGGCGTGACGGGTGAGTCGGTGACGCTGGCGACCGCCTGCTCGGCGAGCAACTACGCCATCGGCTACGCGTACGACGCGATCGCCGCCGGCGACGCCGAGGTGATGCTCACCGGCGGCGCCGACTCGGTGTGCCGGTGGGCGCACGCCGGGTTCGTGCGGCTCGGTGCCGTCGCCGAGACCGCCTGCGCGCCGTTCGACCTGAACCGCTCCGGCATGGTCACCGCGGAGGGCGGCGCGATGCTGGTGCTGGAGTCCGCCGACCACGCCGCCGCGCGTGGTGCCCGGCCCTACGCCGAGGTGCTCGGCTACGCCCTGAACTGCGACGCCAGCCACATGGTCGCGCCGAACGCGGCCACCATCGCCGCGTGCATGCGCCTGGCCTTCGACAACGCCGGGATCAGCCCGTCGGACGTCGACTACGTCTGCGCGCACGGCACCGGCACCGCCGCCAACGACGCCACCGAGGCGGAGGCGCTGTTCGAGGCGTTCGACGGGAAGGTGCCACCGGTCAGCTCGATCAAGTCGATGCTCGGCCACACCATGGGCGCGGCGAGCGCGTTCGGCGCGATCGCGTCCGCCGTCGCCATCGCCCGGGGGTTCCTGCCGCCGACGGTGAACTGGGCGTCGCCGGACCCGGCCATGTCGTGGCTCGACCCGATCCCGAACCGGGCCCGCCCGGCGCCGGTACGGGTGGCCCAGAACAACGGCTTCGCGTTCGGCGGCAACAACGCCATCGTCCTGCTCGGGGCGCCGTCGTGAGCGCGCTGACGATCGCCGGCTGGGGCGTCGTGGGCCCGGCCGCGGACAGCCCGGAGGCGCTCGCCACGGCGCTCGGGACCGCGCCGCAGCCGGTGCCGGTCACCGGCATGTACGCCGACGAACTGCCCGACGCGCGGGCGTACGCCCTGGTCGGCTTCGACGTCAAGGCGCACCTGCGCCGGCGCGGCACCGCCTTCTTCGACCGGCGCACCTCGCTGACCGTGGTCGCCTGCGGCCGCGCGATCGAGGACGCCGGGCTGGTGGTGACCGACGACAACCGGGACCGGATCGGCATCGTCACCGGCACCACCGCCGGCAGCGTCAAGTCGAGCGTGGACTACGCGGCGGAGACGTTCACCCAGCAGCCGCCGTACCTGGTGAACCCGGCGCTGTTCCCGAACACCGTGATGAACTGCGCGGCCGGTCAGTCGGCCATCTGGTACAAGCTGCACGGCCCGAACGCCACCGTCGCCGGAGGGCCGTTGGCTTTCCTGACCGGGCTGCGCTACAGCGCGAACCTGTTCCGGCGGGGCCGTGCGGACGTGCTGCTCGCCGCCACGGTGGAGGAGTTCACCCCGCACAGCGCCTGGACCGTGCGACGCACGGGCGGGACCGTCGCCGGGGAGGGCGGCGCCGCGTTCGTGTTGCGCCGCGAAGCGGACGGGCCGGCCGACGGCGCCGTCCTCGCCGTGCGGGTCGGCTTCTGCCCGGCCGGCCAGTCCCGGCCCGCCGCGCTCTCCGCACTCGTCCGGGCGACGCTGGCCGAGGCCGGCGTGGACGGCGCGGACGTGACCACTGTCGCCTGCGGCCGGCGTGGCGACGCGCGCGACGACGCCGAGGTCTGGTCGGCGGTGGACGACGGGCTCGGCGGGCGTTCGCCGGCCGAACGGCTGCACGTCGACGACGTGGTCGGGGACTGCCAGGCGGCGACCGGGGCCTGGGAACTGGCCGCGGTGCTCGCCCGGCACCGCGCCGACCCGGGCCGCGACGGCGCGTACGCGCTGCTCGTGGCGCGGACGCCGGAGGGCGGCGTCGGCGCCGCGGTGGTCCGGGGCCGGAGCCGGCGATGATCCCACCGCGACTGCACGGCCTCATCGCCGACGCCCGGGACGCCACTGCGGCCGACGGCGACGGCCCGGTCGCGGTGTTCGTGCACGGCATGGAGGACGACTGCCGGGGCTGGACCGCGCTCGCCCGCAGCCTCGGCCCGCAGTGGCGGACGCTGGCGATGTGCGTGCCCTGGCACGCCGGCAACGACTACTCCTGGCGGTACGCCGGGCGGCCGGGGGAGTGGGTGGCGGCCGGGCTGTCGAAGCTGCCCGCGCCACCGACCGTCCTGGTCGGGCACTCCTTCGGCGCCAACGCGATCCTGGAGCTGCTGGCCACCAGCCCGCAGCCGCCGGCCCGCTCGGCGGTGCTGACCACGCCGTTCTACCGGCCGCACGACGCGCCGGTGACCTGGCGCGCGTTCGACAGGTCGCGGCGGATCTTCCAGCGCCAGATCAGCGACGGGCTGCGCTCGCGGCTGACCGCCCGCAAGACGTCACTGGAACCCGACATCCTCGAGTCGATGCTCGAACGGGCGTGGGAGCGCACCGGCCCGAGCGCGTTCCTGGCGGTCTTCGAGCAGTACCTGGCCAGCGGCCACCTGCCGGTGCAGACGGTGGAGATCCCGGTGCTGGTGGTCGGCGGTGAACGCGACCCCGGGCTCAACCGGGACCACCTGCGGGCGCTCACCGACCGGCTGCCGCTGGGCCTGCTCGCCTGCGAGCCCGACTACGACCACTTCTGCCACCGGCGACACGCCCACCGGCTCGGCCGGTCGATCGACCGGTTCGCCAGGTACGGCACCGACGCGGAGAGGCCGGCCCGATGACACCGAAGACACAGCCGCGTGTGCACTTCTCCTTCCGCAGCCCGTTCAGCTGGCTGGCGATCACCGTCCTGCGCCGGCGGGTGCCGGACCTCGACGACCGGGTCACCTTCGTGCCGTTCTGGAACCCGGACGCGGTCACCGAGGCGGCGCTGCGGGAACGTGGCGCGGAGCTGCACTACGCCCCGATGAGCAAGGCGAAGCACCTCTACATCCTGCACGACACGAAACGGCAGGCGGCCCGCGTCGGCGTGCCGATGCGCTGGCCGATCGACGACGACCCGTGGTGGGAGCTGCCGCACCTGGCCTGGCTACGGGCCCGCCGCGCCGGCCGCGCCCGGCAGTTCTACGAGGCGGCGTGCGCGGCCCGCTGGGAACGCGGCGAGGACATCTGCACCGTCGAGGCGGTGGAGCGCATCGCCCGGGAGGCCGGGCTCGACCCCGGGCCGGCGGCCCGGGCCACCGACGACCCGCTGATCCGGGCCGAGGCGGTCGACTGCCTGGAACAGGCGTACCACGACGACATCTTCGGCATCCCGTACTTCCGGATCGGCCGGCACCGGTTCTGGGGCCTGGACCGGGTGGACGACTTCGCCGCCGAGCTGGAACACCCCACCCCGGTGCGGCGGCCCGCCCCGGCCGGCGCGGCCCGGCGGATCGGGGCGTACGACACCGACACGGCGGGAGGCTGCGGATGACCGCGAGCGCACGGGAGTCGGCGCGACTGTTCGACCCGTTCGACCCCGCCGTCCTGGCCGACCCGTACCCGGCCTACGCGCGGCTGCGCGACCACGACCCGGTCAGCTACCTGCCCGAGTACGACGTGTGGATGGTGACCCGGTACGACGACGTGGTGGCCATCGCCCGCGACCCGGCCCGGTTCTCCTCGAAGATCGGCATGAGCCCGGACTTCGCGGTCGCCGGTGGCCCGCAGACCGGCGTCAGCTACCGCATCGGCGCGCCCTCGGTACGGGTGCTCATCGCCACCGACCCGCCCGAGCACCAGATCTTCCGGCGCGCCGTGGCCGGCGCCTTCACCCCCGCCTCGGTGACCGCGGCGACGCCCCGGATCCGCGCGCTGGCCCGCGAGCGCGTACGGGTGCTGCGGGAACGCAGCGAGGCCGGGTGCGGCGACTTCTTCACCGACCTGGCCGAGCCGCTGCCGGTCCTCGTGCTCGCCGACCTGCTCGGCGTGCCGGCGGACATGCACGAGGAGTTCCGGGACTGGTCCACTGTCATCACCAAGGACCTCGACCAGGCGTCCGGGCCACCCCGGGTGGGCCGGGGCATCGAGATGTTCCGCTACTTCAGCCGTCAGCTCCGCCGCGCCACGCCCGGCCGGGCGAACCTGTTCGACGCGATCGCCACCGCCCGTTCCGCCGGGGTGTCCGAGCAGGAGCTGCTGGCGTTCTGCGCGTTCCTGCTCGTCGCCGGCATCGAGACCACCACGAACCTGCTGACCAACCTGATGGCCGCGCTGCTGCGTTTCCCCGGGTTGCAGGACCGCATCCGCGACGACCCGGGCCTGGTGCCGACCGCCGTGGACGAGGCGATCCGCTACGACACCCCGGTGCAGGCGCTGTGGCGGGGCACCCGCGAGCCGGTGGAGCTGCACGGCCGGACGCTGCCCGCCGACGCCCGGGTTCTGCTGGTCTGGGGCGCGGCCAACCGCGACGGCCGCCGGTTCGACCAGCCGGACGAGTTCCGGCCGGACCGCCGCCCCAACGACCACGTCGGCTTCGGCGCGGGCCCGCACTTCTGCCTCGGGGCACGGCTGGCCACCGCCGAGGTCGCGGCGGTGCTGCACGAGCTGTTCGCCGCCGCGATCCGGGTGGAGCCGGCCGGGGAGCCGGTGCTGACCCGCAGCCTGGTGCTGCGCGGCCGGACCAGCCTGCCGGTGCGGTTGGTGCCCCGGTGACCCCGCCCGACCGCGACCCGGTCGTCGTCGAGGCGGTCCGCACCCCGATCGGCCGCCGCCGGGGCGCGCTCAGCGGCGTGCACGCCGCGGTCCTGCTGCGCCACGTGCTGCTGGCCGTGCTGGAGCGCACCGGCGTCGCGCCCGCGGACGTCGACCAGATCATCGGCGGCTGCGTGACCCAGGTCGGCGAGCAGGGCCTCAACGTGACCCGCAACGCCTGGCTGTCCACCGGCCTGGACCACCGGGTCGCGGCGACCACGGTGGACGTGAGCTGCGGCTCGGCCCAGCAGGCCAACCATCTGGTGGCCGCGCTCATCCACGCCGGGGCCATCGACGTCGGCATCGCCTGCGGGGTGGAGTCGATGAGCCGGGTGCCGGTGGGCAGCAACTTCACCGGTGCGGCCGACTTCCGCACCGAGGACTACCCGTGGGACGACCCGCCCCGGCTGCAGTTCGGCGGGGCCGAGCGGATCGCCGCGCGGCAGGGGCTGACCCGGGACGAGCTGGACGCGTACGGCCTGCGCTCGCAGCGGCGGGCCGCCGCGGCCTGGGCCGCCGGGCACTTCGACCGCGAGGTCGTGCCGGTGCCGGTGCCCGGCGGCCCACCGGTCGCAGTCGACGAAGGGCTGCGCGCCTCCACCCCGGAAGGGCTGGCCGCGCTGCGCCCCACTGTCGACGGCGGCCTGCACACCGCCGGCACCACCTCGCAGGTCTCCGACGGCGCCGCGGCGGTGCTGTGGATGTCGGCCGGCCGGGCCCGGGCGCTCGGCCTGCCGGCCCGCGCCCGGCTGACCCACCAGGTGGTGACCGGCGCCGACCCGTACTACCTGCTCGACGGCCCGGTGGAGGCCACCGGCCGGATCCTCGCCCGGGCCGGGATGAGCCTCGGCGACATCGACAGGTACGAGGTCAACGAGGCGTTCGCCGCCGTGGTGCTGTCCTGGGCCGGGCGCCTCGGCGCGGACCTGGACCGGGTCAACGTCAACGGCGGGGCCATCGCGCTCGGGCACCCGATGGGCGCCACCGGCGCCCGGCTGGTCACCACCGCGCTGCACGAGCTGGAACGCACCGGCACGGAGCTGGCCCTGATCACCATGTGCTGCGGCGGCTCGCAGGGCACCGCCTCGATCCTGCAGCGCTGCTGACGGGCACACCCGTACCCGCCGGACCGCAGTGGAGGGAGCACCAGGATGCGGATGGGAGTGTTCGTCGGCGACTTCACCGGCCCCGGCGGGACGGCGGCGCTGGGCGAACGGCTGGCCGCGTTCGCCGTACGGGCCGAACGGGCCGGCGCGGCGAGCCTCTGGCTCAACGACCACCTGTTCCAGATCCCCATGTTCGGCGGCGAGGACGACCCGGTGCCGGAGTCCTGGACGGCGCTGGCGTTCGTCGCGGCCCGGACCAGCCGCATCGAGCTGGGCACGCTCACCACCTCGGCGACGTACCGGCACCCGGGCGTGCTGCTCAAGACCGTCGCCACGCTGGACGTGCTCAGCGGCGGGCGGGCCTGGCTCGGCATCGGGCCGCCCTGGCACGAGCGGGAGCAGCGGGACATGGGCATCCCGGTCGGGTCGTGGCCGGAGCGCTTCGCCCGGCTGGAGGAGATCCTGCGGCTGACCCGGCAGGTGTGGGACGGCGACACCACCCCGTTCACCGGCGAGCACTACCGGCTCGACCGGCCACGGCTGTGCCCGCCGCCGCTGCGCCGCCCGCCGATCCTGGTCGGCGGCGCGCACGAGCGGCGGGTGCTGCGGCTCGTCGCCCGCTACGCCGACGCCTGCAACCTGTTCGAGGCGGGCGGGCTGCCGATGCTGCGGCTCAAGCTGGACCTGCTGCGGCGCAACTGCGAGCAGGCCGGCCGCCCCTACGACGACATCCTGCGGACCACGTTCGGCGCGCTGCGCGCCGAGGACGTGGCCGACCCGCGGGCGGCGCACCGGCGGTTCCAGGACCTCGCGGAACTCGGCGTCGACGTGGCGGTCGTGGACCTGGGCGCGGACGCCGACGAGCGCCGGTTCGAGCTGTTCGCGGCGCTGGCCGAGGCGGTCGCGCCGCTCGGCCGCACCCAGCCGGCCGCTGTGCCGGCGCACATCGTTGTTCCGGCCGTACCGGCGTTGGCAGACTGACCCGGCGACGGCCGATCCGCACGCGTGTCGAATGTGGAGGAACGTCAAATGACCTCGACCACCCCCGTGACGATCGACGCCCTCAAGGCGGCCCGGGAACTGGCGCCGACGATCGCAGACCGGGCCGCCGAAGGCGAACGCCTCGGCTGCGTACCCCCCGATCTGCTGGACCGGATCTCCCGGGCCGGGCTGATCGACCTGATGCTGCCGCAGGCGTTCGGCGGCCTCGAACTCGACCCGATGGCCGTGGTGGACGTCATCACCGAGCTGTCCCGCGCGGACGGCTCGGTCGGCTTCACCATCCTCAGCCTCAACGCCACGTTCTTCGTCGCCTGGCTGGAGCCGGACGTCGCCCGCTCGGTGCTGGCCGACCGGCCGCGCGCCATCGCCACCGTGTTCGCGCCGCTGGGCAAGGCGACGCCGGATCCGGGCGGCGGGCTGGTCGTGGACGGCCGCTGGCCGTTCAACAGCGGCTGCCGCAACGCCTCCTGGTTCGCCAACGGCGTGATGGTGATGGACGGCGACAAGCCGGCCGTCGTCCCGCCCGGGCGCCCCGACTGGCGGCTGGTCTTCGTCCCGGCCGCGGACGTCGAGGTGCTCGACACCTGGGACGTCGCCGGGCTGCGCGGCACCGGCAGCAACGACGTGCGCATGACCGGGGTACGGGTGCCGCCGGAGTACACCGCGAACCCGATCTTCGAGTCAGCCAAGCTGGACGGGACCATCTTCCGCTGGTCCTTCTTCGCGCTCATGGGCGTGCTGTTCGCCGGGTTCCCGCTGGGCATCGCCCGGCGCGCGATCGACGAGTTCGTCACCGTGGCCCCGCACAAGTCGCGGGGGAGCCGGCCGCTGGCCGAGGAGCAGTCGGTCCAGCTGACCGTCGCGCGGGCCGAGGGGCAGTTGCGCTCCGCGCACGCGTACGTGCAGGACACGCTGGGCCGGGCGTGGGACCGTACGCTCGCCGGCGACGAGATGACCATGGACGACCGGGTCGCGGTGCGGCTGGCCACCGGCAACGCCATGCGCGCCGGGACCGCCGCCGTCGACTCGATCTTCCGGCTGGCCGGGGGCAGCGCCCTCTACAACCGGTCGCCGCTGCAACGCTGCTGGCGCGACATCAACGCCGGCAGCCACCACGGCTACTTCTCCGAGTACCACGAGACCCGCGTGGGCCGGGCGCTGCTCGGCGTGCCGGTGCCGGACCCATGGATGATGTGACGACGGACGGTCGCCGGCCGTGGACCGGCCGGTGGATCTGGTGCCAGGACACCGGCATCCGCCGCACCGGCGAGTTCCAGAGCATCCCGGAGGTCGACGAGCGGGTCCACGACCGGCGGGTGCTGTTCCGGCGCGAGTTCACGCTCGACCGGGTGCCCGGGCGGGCGCCCATGCGGATCACCGCCGACTCCCGGTACGTGCTGTGGGTCAACGGGGTGGAACTGGCCCGCGGTCCGGCCCGCAGCCATCCCCGCCGCCTGCTCCACGACACCGTCGACGTGGCCCCCGCGCTGCGTCCCGGCGTCAACGTCGTCGGGGTGCTGGTGCGCTTCTACGGCGAACCGACCGCCTGGTGGATGCCGGCGGTGCCGACGTTCAGCCACGGCGCCGGGGTGCTCGTCGCCGAGGTCGAACTACCCGGCGGCGTCCTCGGCACCGACCGGACCTGGCGCTGCCGGGTGAGTGACGCGTGGACGCGCCAGCGCCCGTCCGGTCTCGGCCAGGCCCGCCCGGAGGTGCTCGACGGCCGCCGGCTCGACCCGGACTGGCTGCGGCCCGGCCACCCGGACGAGGGCTGGTCGGCGCCCCGCGTGGTCACCGCCCTGCACCTCGGGGGCATCGGCCGGGCGGTCCCGCCCACCGACCCGTACGGGCCGATGCCGCCGCGTGTCACCGCGCCGCCGGCCGTGACGCCGAGGATCCCGGCGGGGCTGCGGCGGCACCGGCCCGGCACGCCCGGTGAGCCGGTGACGCTGCCCCTGACGGTCGACCTGGACGCCGGGTCGCCGGAGGTGCTCACCGCCGACTTCGGCCGGGTCGTCGCCGGCACGCTCGCGCTGCGGCTGACCGGCCCGGCCGGCGTGGTCGCCGACGGCTCGCTCGGCGAACGCCTGGACGGCGAGGGCGCGCCGGCACCGCCGAGCGCCGCGTTCTCCTACACGCTGCGCGGGCACGCCGACACGTTCGAGACCGCCGACCCGGGCGGCGGCCGGTACGCGGTGCTGCGCCTGACCGGGTCCGGCCGGGTCACGGTGGACGCCGTCACCGTGTCCGAACGGCTGCGCCCACGGCCGGCCGGCCCGTTCTTCACGTGCAGCGATCCGCTGCTGGACGAGATCCACCGGGTCGGCCTGCGGACCGTCGACCTGACCGCGCAGGATGCGTACATCGACTGCCCGACCCGGGAGCAGCGCGCCTGGACCGGCGACTCGGTGGTGCACCAGGCCGTCGACCTGGTCACCAACCCGGACTGGCGGCTGGCCCGCTGGCATCCGCGCCTGGCCGCCGTCCCCGGCCCGGACGGGCTGCTGCCGATGGCGGTGGCCTGCGACTTCGAGCACCGCGCCACCACCACCATCCCGGACTGGTCGCTGCACTGGATCCGGTCGGTACGCAACCTGTGGTGGTGGGCCGGCGACCGGGACGAGGTGGCCGCGCTGCTGCCGGTGGCCGAGGGCGTGCTGCGCTGGTTCGCCGAGTTCGCCCGCGACGGGCTGCTCACCGACGTCACCGGCTGGGTGCTGCTGGACTGGGCCAGCGTGCAGGGACGCGGCGCCGGCGCGGTGCTCAACGGGCTGTGGGGACGTGCGCTGACCGACTTCGCCGAGATGGCCGCGTGGCTCGGCGACCACGGCCGGGCCCGCTGGGCGCGCGCGCAGCACCGCCGCCTCGCCGAGGCGTACCGGATCTTCTTCGACCCCGCGCGCGGCGGCTACCGGGACTGGGCGCACGACGGCGTGGCCGGTCCGGGCCTCAGCGACCACGCCGCCGCGGCGGCAGTCGTCGGCGGCCTCGTCCCGGCCGCGTCGCGGGCCGCGGTGCTGCGGTTCCTGCTGGCGCGGGAGGACCGGGTGACCAGCGCGTGGTCCTTCGGCGTCATGCCGCTGCGGGCCGCGATGGGCCCGCCGCAGCCGGACTGGGACGTGGACCGCCAGGTGGTCGCGGCACAACCGTTCTTCCGGTACGTGGTGCACGACGCGGTCGCCGCGCTCGGCGGCGCGGAGCACGTGGCCCGGCTGTGCCGGGACTGGCGGGCGTTGCTGACGGAGGAGACGGACACCTGGCCGGAGACCTGGTCGGGCGGCTCGCTCTGCCACGGCTGGTCCGCCACGCCGAGCCGGGACCTGCCGCTGTACACGCTCGGCGCGGGCCCGGCGGCACCCGGCTTCGCCCGGGCCCGGGTCGCGCCGCGCCTGGGTGACCTGGACTGGGCGCGCGGGGCGGTGCCGACGCCGCACGGCCCGCTCACCGTCGACGTGGGCACGGAGGTGACGGTGGAGTCCCCGGTGCCGGTGGAGATCGACGTGGGCGGCGTCCGGCACCACCGGCCGCCCGGCCGGTGGACGGTCCCGGCGGGACGGGAACACGACCCGGACCGCCCCGGCGCCGCGGTGACGGCATGACCGGCGAACCGGCGGGCGCGCGGACCAACGGCACCAAGCTGACCGTCGCCAACGGCCGGCGGCCGGCCACCGACGCCGCCCCGGCCGCGCGTACCGTCCCCGTGGAACGGGCCGACGCGCTGCTGTCCGCCGTCGCCGACCTGGTCGGACCGCGCGCCGACCCGCTCGGCGACGCGCTCGCCGCGGTGCTCGACGCGGCCCGCGACCTCGTCGAGGTGGCGGCCCGGTGGCCGGTCGGCTCCACCCCGGGCGCCGAGTCGCACGAGCGCCTCCGGCAGGCCCACGGCAGCGCCCGCGCCGCGTGCAGCGTCTGCTGGTACGCGGTCGTCGAGGTGGGCGACCAGGTCCGCCGCGCGGACGGCGGCCGTCCGGCTCAGTAGCCGGGCGGGGCCGTGTAGCCGCCGGTCAGCTCGTGTACCGCCGCGGCGAAGGCCAGCGTGCCCCGGTCACCCCAGCGCGGCCCGATCACCTGCACCCCGACCGGCAGCCCGGCTGCGGTACGGCCCACCGGCACGGCGGTGGCGGGCAGCCGGGCCAGGCTCGCCAGGCTCGCCCACACCAGCTGCCCGGCGTACGGCGCCGGCCGGCCGTCCACGGTGAGCTGCCGGGCCAGCGGGGGAGCGTCGGTCTGGTGCGGGTACGCCGGAAGCGGCGCGGACGGGGTGATCACCAGGTCCACCCGCTCGAAGACCGCCTGCCACGCGGCGGCCGACCGCGCCTGCCGCTCGGCGCTGCGGTGCCAGGCCCGGTACGGCTGGGCGAGGCCCCGGGCGAGCCGCACCACCGGGCGGTCGTCGTCGGGGCGCGCCCGGCGGGCGATCCGGGCCAGCTTGGCGAAGTCGGCGTCGGAGAAGTCGGTGCTGAGCACACCCAGCAGCAGTTCCAGGTAGATCTCGTACGACTCGTAGAACGGCCGGGGCGGCCGGAGCCGGTCCTCGACCAGCGCGCCGGCGCCGGCCAGGCGCGCCACGAACTCCCGGAGCACCCGCAGCGTCTCCCGGTCGGTGCGCATCAGCGGGTTGTCCAGCCAGACCGCGATCCGGCAGCCGCTGATCCGCCGCGTCGCCGGGGGCGCCGGGGGCAGCGTCCCGCCCGGTACGCCGCCCGCGTCGCCGCCCACCAGCACGCCCAGCGCCAGGTCGAGGTCGGCCGGGTGCCGGGCCATCGGGCCGACAGCGCCCAGCGGCGACGCGCCGAGCGTGCCGGGCGGCCCGGGGATGTGCCCCCGCGTCGGCACCGCCGAGAAGGTCGGCAGGTGCCCGTACACGCCGCAGAAGTGGCTCGGCAGCCGGATCGACCCGGCGATGTCGCTGCCCAGCTCCAGCGGGGTGAGCCCGGCCGCGAGCGCGGCGGCGGAGCCGCCCGAGGAACCGCCGGCGGTGCGCCCGGGATCCCACGGGTTGCGGGTCAGTCCGTACACCGGGTTGTCGGTCTGGAAGTCGCCCGCGTACGGCGGCACGTTGGTCTTGCCGACCACGACGGCGCCGGCGGCGCGCAGCCGGGCGACCGCCTCGGCGTCGCGGTCCGGCCGGTGCCCGGCCAGCTCGGGCGCGCCCGCGGTGGTCACCAGACCGGCGGTCTCGAACACGTCCTTCACCGTCATCGGCAGGCCGTGCAGCGGACCGCGGGGCTCCCCGGCGGCGCGGGCCCGGTCGGCGGCTGCCGCCGCCGCGAGCGCCCGGTCCCGGTCCACCGCCACCACCGCGTTGACCGCCGGATTGAGCCGCTCGATCCGGTCCAGGTGGGCCTGGACCAGGTCGGCGCTGGACACGGCGCCGGCGTCGAGGGCGCGCAGCAACGCGGTCGCGCTCACCGTGGCCAGGTCCTCCATCGCACCTCCCGGCCGCACCCGCGCCGACTGCGCCGGCCGCACGGGCTGGGTACGGTCGTGGCACCGTACCGCCCGGCCGGTCGACTGCGGACCGGTCGCAGTTGCGCGGCGTCCTGAACGCTTGTGCGGCGGCGGCGCGGCGGGCGACGCTGCCGGGGACACCGCGAGCGTGCTCCGGGCGGGCAACGGGCCTCGTTACGGGGCGGCCGCCGCAGCGTCCACGCGTGCATCCGTGGCGATCGTCGCCTGCCCACAGGGGAGACTGGCATGACTTCCGCTCCGACCAGGTCGACCACCTCGAAGACTCCACCGGGGTCGAACGCGCCGCGGTTCGTACAGACCGCGTCGTTCGTCCGGGGTCCGATCGACTACCTCGACCAGAACCACCGCAAGTACGGCGACATCTTCACGGTGTCGCTGATCGGCATGCCGCCGATCGTGTACGTCGCCAACCCGGACCTCGCCCGCCAGGTGTTCGCCACCGACCGCAGCGTCGGCAACGCCGGCCGTACCCGGCAGGACTTCCTGCAGCGGATGGTGGGCGACTACTCGATCCTGGTGCTCGACGGCGACGAGTGGCTGCGGCAGCGCAAGATGATCGGGTCGGCGTTCCACACCCGCTACCTGCAGAGCTACCAGGAGGAGATCCGCCGCATCGCGGTCGAGTCGGTGGCCACCTGGCCGGTCGGCACGCCGTTCCCGGTCCGGCCCAAGATGCAGACCATCGCGCTGGACGTGCTCCTGCGCGTCGTGTTCGGCATCCGCGACCTCGAACGGGTCGCCCAGTTGCGGGAGATGCTGCCCCGGCTGACCGCGTCGGCGTCCAGCATGGAGACGCTGGCGTTCGTGCTGTCCCGCTCGGCGTGGGCCGGCATCGAGCCGATCTTCCGCAAGATCCCGGGCAGCGCGGCGGCCCGGTTCACCCAGGCGCGCGCGGACTGCGACGCGATCCTCTACGACGAGATCCGGCGGCGGCGGGCCGAGCCGGACAACGCCGAGCGCAAGGACATCATGTCCCAGTTGCTGCGTGCCGCGGACGACGAGGGCACGCCGATGACCGACCTGGAGCTGCGCGACGCGCTCATGACGCTGCTGGAGGCGGGATACGAGACGACCGCCGCGGCGATGGCCTGGGTCTTCGAGCGGCTCGTCCGTCACCCCGACGTCTACCGGCGACTGCTGGAGGAGACCAAGGACGGCGACGAGACGTACCTGGAGGCAGTCATCAAGGAGACGATGCGGACCCGGCCGATCGTGCCGGTGATGCCCCGGGCGCTGTCCGGCCCGCTGGAGATCGGCGGCTACACCGTGCCGGGCGGCTGGTGGGTGGCGCCGTCGGTGCCGCTGCTGCACGGCCGGGAGGAGTCGTTCGAGTCGCCGGAGGAGTTCCGGCCGGACCGTTTCCTCGGCGAGGACGTGCCGAAGTCTGCGTTCCTGCCGTTCGGCGGTGGGCGGCGGCACTGCCTGGGCGCGCAGTTCGCCATGATCGAGATGAAGGCGGTCATCCCCGAGGTGATCAAGCGGATGGACCTGCGCCGCCCCGACGGCGCCGGTCCGGAGGCGCAGAAGACCTCGCACGTGCTGCTCACCCCGTCCGAGGGGGCGACTGTCGTGGCCGAGCCGCGTAAGCAGGCGGCGAGCGCCTGAGACGTACCGATCGATCGGGCCGGCCCTCGACGAGGGCCGGCCCGTCCCGTGTCGGCGGTCGGCCCGGGACCGCGCCCGACGGCCCCCGGAGCGTGCCTGACGCCGCGACCGTGCGCCCGACGGCGCGGCCGGGTGCGGCCGAGAGCTCAGCGGCCGGCGGCGGCTCGGCGACCGTTGGCGGCTCAGCGGCCGGCGGCGGCGACCAGGCGGCGCAGCGGCGCGTCCGGGTCGGCCAGGACGAGCCCGGCCAGCTCCGCGTAGCGGCGGACGAAGTCCTGCGCCCAGGCCGGCTCGAACTGGTCCTCGGCGTAGGACAGCCGGGCGTCGAACCGGTCGGCGCGGGGGATGACGGTCAGGCTCAGGCCGAAGCGGCTCAGCCCCTGGCTGGGCCGGAACGTGTCGATCTCCAGCCCGTTGCGCACGGCCGTCGGCGACCAGGAGTCCGGCGCCCGGTCCGGCAGCATCTGGAAGACCACGTCGTTGACCCGGCCGCCGGCCTCGCGCAGCGCCGGCACCGGCACCGTCTGGTAGGGCACGCCCTGGTGCACGACGGCGTCCAGGACGGTACGGCGGGTCGCGGCGAGCAGGTCGCGGAACGAGCCGCCGTCGGCCAGCCGGGTACGCAGCACCAGCATGTTGGCGAAGAAGCCGACGGTCAGCTGCACCTCCGGCCGGGTGCGGTTGGCGAACAGCGAGGCCACCGCCAGATCGTCGGCGCCGGTCTCGGTGTGCAGCAGCAGGTAGTAGAGGCCCAGCATCACCGGGAACAGCGTGGTCCGCTCGGCCCTGGCGAACGCGCGCAGCGCCGCCGCGTCCGCGTCGCCGAACTCGTGCAGCGCCAGCCCGGGGCGCGGCGCGCCCTGCCCGGGGCGCCGTGCGGGCAGGTCGGGCACCCGCATCCCGTCGAGCTTGGCGGCCCAGTAGTCGTGGTCGGCGCGCAGCTGCCCGGAGGCGCTCTGCTCGTGCTGCCAGACGGAGAACTGCCGGTACTGCCAGCCGACCGGAGCGGGTGGCGCGCCGTCACCGAGCAGCGCGATCACGTCGTTGATCAGCACCCCGCAGGACCAGGCGTCGGAGACCAGGTGGTGCATGTTGGCGCAGAGCACGTGGTCGTCGGCGCCGATCCGCCAGGCGTGCCAGCGCACCGGGGCCTGCTCGACGGCGATCGGGGCGCGCAGCTCCTCGGCGTACTGCCGCTGGACCTCCGCTTCCGCGCCGGCCGGCAGCTCGGTCCACTCGACCCGGGTCGGGCCGGGCTCGTGGACGCGCTGCACCAGGTCGCGCCCGCGCCGGTGCAGCGTGGTGCGCAGCGACTCGTGCCGCCGCATCAGGATGTCGACGGTGCCGGCCAGCTTGCCGGGGTCGAGCGGCCCGCGGATGCGGAAGCCGGCCGGGCAGTTGACTGACGCCGTCTCGGCTCGGTAGTGCGCCAGGAACCACATCAGCCGCTGACCGATGGAGGCCGGGATCTCCGTGTACGACATGGTGAGGAGTCTATGGGCGTATCTGCTATCTGCGCTCTACTGCCGGTCCGGACAC
Organism: Micromonospora sp. AB353; assembly: GCF_049538395.1. Classification (NCBI taxonomy): domain Bacteria; kingdom Bacillati; phylum Actinomycetota; class Actinomycetes; order Micromonosporales; family Micromonosporaceae; genus Micromonospora; species Micromonospora sp. AB353. The sequence goes on from NZ_JBMVFV010000002.1 coordinate 27,774, forward strand.
TCGTGGTAGTCCTAACCCATGTCTGAGGATGCGATCGAACACCGGACCCGGGTCATCGTCGTCGGCGCCGGCTACGCCGGGCTCACCGCGGCGCTCTTCCTGGCCTGGCGCGGTGTGCCGGTGACCCTCGTCGAACGCCATCCGAGCACCTCGGTGCAGCCGAAGGCCTTCGGCATCGTGCACCGCAGCATGGAGCTGCTGCGCCAGATCCCCGGCCTGGAGGAGAAGATCCTCGCCGCCGACGTCATCGACTTCGTCAACGAGGCCCACATCACCATCGCCACCGACATGAAGGATCCGAACCCGGAGGTCCTCCTGGCCGGCAACGACGACACCATGTCGCGGCTGATCCGGCTGACCCCGGCCGGCTTCGGCGCCCTGCCGCAGTCCAAGATCGAGGCGATCCTGCGCCGCACCGCCGAGGAACTCGGCGGCGACCTGCGCTTCTCCACCCGGCTGGAGTCCTTCGACGAGGACGACGACGGCGTGGTGGCCACCCTCGTCGACCTGCCCACCGGCCGCCGCTACCGGGTGGCCGCCGACTACCTGGTGGCCGCCGACGGCTGGCAGGCGCCGGTCCGCGAGTGGCTGGAACTGCCCACGCACGGCGTCGGCGAGCTGTGGCGGTGCCGGACCATCCTCTTCGACGCCGACCTGACCGAGCTGCTGGCCGGGCGCAAGGCGCTGCTGACGTACTTCAAGAACGACGAGTTCACCGGCCTGTACGCGTACCTGGAGAACGCCCGCGAGGTGTTCGGCGTCTCCGGCGCCCACCTGCTCGGCATCAACTACTTCATCGAGCGCGGCGAGAGCGACGACGACTTCACCGACGAGCGCTGCGTGGAACTGGTCCGCAAGGCCATGGTGGAGCCGGACCTGGAGGTGACCATCACCGACCAGTCCACGTTCGTCATCGCCCACCGGGTGGCCGACCGGATGCGCGAGGGCCGGGTGTTCCTGGCCGGCGACAGCGCGCACGTCATGCCGCAGACCGGCGGCCTGGGCGGCGCCACCGCGATCCAGGACGGCTACGACATCGCCTGGCGCATCGCCGCCGTCGTCGCCGGATACGCCGGGCCGAACCTGCTCACCGGCTACGACGCCGAGCGGCGGCCGGTGGGGGAGTCGACCGCCAACCGGCAGCTGCACCGCCTCTCCGAGCGGATGGCGCCGCAGCTCAAGACGTTGCAGTTCGCCGAGGAGGTGAGCCCGGTCTGGGAGCATCTGGGCTACCGGGTCCACTCGCCGTTCGTCGGCACCGAACCCGACGACGACGGCGACCTGCTGGAGGATCCGGAACTGGCGCAGGCCCGCCCGGGCAGCCGCGCGCCGCACGTGCCGGTCCGGCACGGCGACCGGGAGATCTCGCTGCTGGACCTGTTCGGCCGCGACCACGTGCTGCTGCTCGGCTCGCCCGGCACGCCGTGGCGGGCCGCCGCCGAGAAGCAGGCCGCCGCGCTGGGCGTGCCCCTGCCGGTGTACGCCTTCGGCGCCGACCTGACCGACCACACCGGCGAGGCGGCACGCCGATACGACCTCGGCCCGGACACCGCCGTCCTGGTCCGGCCGGACGGCTACGTGGTGTGGCGGGCCCTGTCCCGGCCCGACGACCCGGAGCGGGCGCTGCGCGACGCCCTCACCACCGTCCTCGGCCGCGCCGGCGAACCGGTCGAGCCGCCACAGTGGTCCGAGCCGGCGCTGCGGCGTACCGCGATCCGGTTCTTCTCCAACATCCGCCGCTGACGTGAGCCGGATCGCCGTCGTCGGGGCCGGCATGGCGGGCCTGGCCGCCGCGTTGTTCTGTGCCCGCCGGGGCCACGAGGTGACGCTGCTGGAACGCGACGCCGCCGCGCCGCCGGACGGCGCGGGCGCGGACCGGTGGTTCACCGACTGGCACCGGCCGGGCCTGCCGCAGGGACGGCACTCCCACAAGTTCCTGGCCCGGTCGTGCCGGGTGCTGGCCGAGGAGGCGCCGGACGTCCTGGACGACCTCGTCGCGGCCGGCGCGGTGCGGGTGCCGGTCAGCCGCCTGCACACCGGGCCGCCCCCGGCCGACGAGTTCGCGCTCGCCGCCCGGCGGCTGATGCACGAGGCGGTGCTGCGCCGCGCCGTCGGACGCGAACCGACCGTACGGCTGCGACCCGGTGCGACCGCCCGCGCGCTGGTCACCGGGCGCCCGGACGGCGGCGTGCCGACCGTGGACGGCGTCCGGCTCGACTCCGGTGAGGTGGTGTCCGCCGACCTCGTCGTGGACGCCGCCGGACGGCACGCCCGGCTGCTCGACTCGATCGACGTGCGCCGCCCGCCCGCGCTGGTGCATCCGTGCGGGTTCGTCTACCTGACCCGGCACTACCGGCTGCGGCCCGGCGCCGAGCTGCCGCCGCTTGATCGGCCGCTCGCGATGAGCCTCGGGTACGCCGCCACGCTCGCGTTCCCGGCCGACAACGGCACGTTCTCGCTGTCGGTGACGCTGTCCGACCAGGACGAGCTGCGTCACGCCCTGCGCCGCCCGGCCACGTGGGACCGGTTCATCGCCGCGGTGCCGCACACCCACCGCTGGGCCCGCCGGGGCGTACCGCAGGGACCGGTACGCACCATGTCCGGCATCGCCAACCGCTGGCAGCGGATGCACGACGACGACGGACCGGCGCTGGCCGGGCTGGTCCTGCTCGGCGACGCCGCCCTCCAGACGAACCCGACGTACGGCCGGGGCGTCTCGATCGCGTTCCTGCACGCCCAGCAGCTCGCCCGCACCCTGGACACGACGGGTGACCCGGGCTCGGCGGCGTTCACCGACGCGTTCGAGGCGTGGACCGCCCGCAACCTCGGCGTGTGGTACCGCACCCAGGTCACCGCCGACACCGCCGGTCTGCGGCGGATGGCGGCCGGGCTGCGCGGCCAGCCACCGCCGGTGTCCGACGACCCGTTCGCCCGCTTCATGGCCGGCATGGAGGTGCTGGCCGGGCGGGACGAGGTCGTCGCCCGCGCGCTCGGCCGGATGGCGCACCTGCTCATCACACCCGCACAGCTGCTCGGCGACCGCGACGTGGTGCGCCGGGTGACCGGGTTCCTCGACGGCCGGACCGTCACCGACGACGTCGTCGAGGGTCCGGCCCGGCGGGAGTTCGAGGCGATAGTCGCCGCCTGAGCCGCGACCGGACGGCACCTTCGGAGGCCACCATGGACGCACGACCCGCCCGGACCGACGCGCCCGCCCGCTGCCCGGTGACCGGCGCCGCGGACTTCGAGCCGTTCGGCCCCGCCTACAACGCCGAAGCCGGGGCGAGTCTGGCCGGGGCCCGCGCCGAACGGCCGGTCTTCCACCACCCCGGCCTCGACTACTGGATCGTCACCCGGTACCGGGACGTGCGTGCCGTGTTCGGCGACCCGGACACGTTCTCGGCCGCAAACGCGATGGACCCGTACCGCCCGCTGTCCCGCCCCGCCCTGCGCGAGCTGGTCCGGCGGCGGTTCACCGGCGGCCCGGTGCTGGCGAACGAGGACGAGCCGGTGCACCTGCGGCGGCGGCGCCGGCTCGCCAGGCCGTTCACCCGGCGCCGGGTGCAGCGGCTGGAACCACGTGTGCGCGCGCTCGTCGGCGAGCGGATCGACGCGTTCGCCGGCCGGGGCCACGCCGACCTGGTGGCCGAGCTGCTGTGGGAGGTGCCCGCCCTGGTCGTCGCCGTCTTCATGGGCGTACCGGACGAGGACCTGGCCGAGGTGCGCGGCTACTCGGTGTCCCAGGCCGTGTTCAACTGGGGGCTGCCCACCGACGACGAGCAGGTGGCCGCGTGCGACGTGATGGGCCGGTACTGGCAGTACGCCGCCCGCCTGGTGAGCGGGCTCAAGGAGGCCGAGGGCCGGGGCGCCGGCTGGATCGCCCACGCGGTCCGCGCCCAGGCCCGCAACCCGGAGCTGTTCAGCGACTCGTACCTGCAGTCGCTGGTGCTCAACGGCACCACCGCGGCGCACGAGACCACGGCGTCCGGCGCGGCCAACGCGGTGCGGACGCTGCTGGAGACGCCGGGTGCGTGGGCGGCGCTGTGCGCCGACCCGGCCGGCATCCCGGCCGCGGTGGAGGAGTGCCTGCGGCTGCGGCCCCCCGTCGTCGCCTGGCGGCGCCGGGTGGTCCGGGACACCGTCCTGGGTGGCGTGCCGCTGGCCGCCGGGGCCCGGCTGCTGCTGGTGACGGCGTCGGCCAACCGGGACGCCGAGATGTTCGCCGACCCGGACACGTTCGATCCGGCCCGGCGCGGCGTGCGCCGGCACCTGGCCTTCGGCGACGGCAACCACGCCTGCCTCGGCGCGCACCTGGCCCGGCTGCAACTGCGTGTCGTCCTGGAGGAACTGACCCGCCGTCTGCCCGCGCTGGAACTGGTGCCCGGCCAGGACTTCGGTCACGCCCCGAACACCTCGTTCCACGGACCTGAACGGCTGTTGGTGCGCTGGCCCGCGTCGTAGCGTTCGGGCATGACGGAGAATGCGGTCGGCATCTACCCGTGTCTGCTGTACCGGGATGCCGAAAAGGCGATCGAATGGCTGGTCGAGGCGTTCGGGTTCACCAAGAACGTGGTGTTCCCCGGCCCCGAGGGGACCATCGCGCACGCCGAGCTCGGCTGGCGCGGCTCAGCGGTGATGGTCAATTCCGTCGGCACCGGCACCCGCCTGGCCACCGAGGTCGGGCAGGGCGGCCTCTACCTCGTGGTGGACGACCCGGACGCGCACCACGCCCGCGCCGTCGCGGCCGGCGCGGAGATCATCCGGGAACTCAAGGACGAGGACTTCGGCACGTCCCGCGGGTACGCCGCCCGGGACCTCGAGGGCAACGTCTGGATCATCGGCACCTATCAGCCCGGCAGCACCCCGGCCCCGGCCTAGCGGCTCACGAGCGGGTCGGCTGCACCTGGCGGGGTGCCATCGCGGCGCCCCGCCGGGTGGAGGTGCTCAGCATCTGCTGCATCCCCGCCGCCACCAGCCGGCCGTCCGGCGCCCAGACCTGGGCCGCCCCACCCAGCACGCCCCGGTGCGACGCCACCCCGGCCGCGTTCACCAGCAGCCACTCGTCGCCCGGGGCGCTGTCGTGGAACGCCACGTAGAGGTCGATGCTCGGGGCGAACAACTGTGTCTCCAGCTCCGGGAACGCGTTCATCACCGCCGGCCACTGGAGACTGTCCACCAGGATCACCGAGCGGCAGGCGTCCAGCCACGGGTCGTCGAAGGTGGCCTGCGGCTGGAACCGGGCCCAGCTGAACGCCACCGGCGCCGGCGTCTCCAGCGTGGTCCGCCCGGCCAGCTCCCGCAGCGTGACGCAGTCGTGCCAGGGCGGCACGCCCCGCCCCTCCGCCTCCAGCAGCTCCCGCAGGTCGGGCAGCTCGTCCGGACCGGGCACCTCGGGCATCGGCGTCCACGGCCCGTCCGGGCCGGTGAGCCCGTCGTGCGCCGCCCACACCATCGCCTCCAGCACCGGCCGGCCGAACTGCGTCATGGACACCCGGGCCGCCGCCGCCCGGCGGGTCGCCCGCAACGTCACCACCGCCAGGTCGACGTAGCCGAACCGGGGCGGGCTCAGGAACTGGCAGGACAGGCTCGCCGGGCGGGGCAGGGACAGGGTCTGCTGGGCGGCGCGCAGCGCCACCGCGGCCAGGTAGCCGCCGTTCGGGCCCATCAGCGCCCAGTCCGAGCACAGCTTCGCCCGGAACAGGCCGTCGCCGGCCGGTTCGATGGTGGTGTCCTCGGCGAGGTGGCCCACGGCTCAGCCCGCCGTCGCCGGCGTCGCCGGGCGGCCCGGCGTCAGCAGGCTGACCACGGTGCCGACACCGATGAGCACGGCGGCCAGCAGGAAGCCGCGGTCGTACCCGGCGGCCAGCGCGACAGCCGGGGACCGCCCCGCGTCGGCCAGGTGCGACGCGTGCGCCACGGCGGCGGTGACCAGCGTGGCCAGGCCGATCGCGCCGCCGAGCTGCCGGGTGCTGCTGATGACCCCGGACGCCAGGCCCGCCTGGGCCGGCGGGATGCCGCTGGTGGCGGCCGCGGTGATCGGCACCATCACGATGCCGATGCCCAGTCCGATCAGCACCGTCGGGGCGAGCAGGTCGACCAGGAACGTCGCGTCGGCCGGCGTCCGGGACAGCCACAGCAGCCCGGCCGCGGCGACCACGCCACCGGCCACCAGCGGCAGCCGGGGACCGGTGCCGGGCAGTAGCTTCGTGGAGACGCCGGAGCCGGCGACGATGCCGATCGACAGCGGCAGGAACGCCAGCCCGGCCTCGATCGGCCGGTAGCCGAGGACCTGCTGGAGGAAGAGCGACAGGAAGAAGAACATCGACACCATCGCGGTGCCGCCCACCAGCGCGATGACGTTGGCGAGCGCGACGTTGCGGTGCCGGAAGAAACCCGGCGGCATGATCGGCTCGGCCGCCCGCGTCTCGACCACCAGGAACACCGCCAGCAGCAGGACGCCGACCGCGATCGGCACCAGGACGGGAGCGGAGAGGAATGGGTGCTCCCGTACGCCGACGATGCCGTACACGAGCGTGGCCAGACCCGCGGTGACGGTGACCGCGCCGGTGACGTCGAGGCGGCGGCGCGCCCCGGCGGCCGGCGCCGACTCGGTGAGCGCCCAGGCCGCGCCGGCGAACAGCAGTACGCCCAGCGGCACGTTGCAGAACAGCACCCAGCGCCAGCTGAGCAGGTCGGTGAGCACGCCGCCGGCCAGCGAGCCGATCGCGCCGGCGGACGCGGCCACCGCGCTCCACAGGCCGATCGCCCGCCCTCGCTGCTTCGGGTCGGTGAACGTGGTGACCAGCACCGTCAGCGTGGTCGGGGCGAGGATCGCGCCGCCGAGGCCCTGCACCGCCCGGGCGGCGATCAGCGTGCCCGCGTTCGGCGCGAAGCCGCCGACGAGGCTGGCCACGGTGAAGACGGTCAGGCCGGTGAGGAACATCCGCTTGCGTCCGAACAGGTCGGCGGTGCGGCCGCCGAGCAGCAGGAACCCGGCGAAGACGATGGTGTACGCGTTCACCACCCACTGCAGCTCGGCCGGGCCCATGGCCAGCGACTCGCCCATCCGGTCCAGCGCCAGGTTCACGATCGCGACGTCGAGGATCACCATGAACTGGGCGAGGCAGACCACCGCGAGGATCGCCCCGCTCGGCGCGCCGGCGGCGCGGGCCGGCGCCGGCGCCGCCTTTCCTGTCGTCGTCACTTGCGGGCTCCAAGGGCTCGGGCCGGCCCGGGACGCGCCGGCGGCGGGGAGGCTCGTGCGCTCGGGAGCGGCGGCCGGGGCTGGCATACTGCCCGCATGGCCGATCTCACCGGAACACACTATCGGGGTTACAGTCCGTATCTCTACTACGAGGACGCGGGCGCCGCGCTGGACTGGCTGGTCCGCACGTTCGGCTTCACCGAGAAGGTCCGCTACCTCGACGAGGCCGGTGTGGTCCGGGAGGCGGAGCTGCACGCCGGGGACACGCTCATCATGCTGCACGGCGCCGACCCCGGCTACTGGGCGAAGCAGTCGGCGCCCGGCCCGGTCGGGCACATGTGCATCGTGTACGTCGAGGACGTCGACGCCCACCACAAGGCCACTGTCGCGGCCGGTGTGGACGCGCCCGAGCCGGAGGACCAGCCGTACGGGGCTCGGATCTACATCGTCACCGACCCGGGCGGGCACCAGTGGACGTTCTGGCAGCACCTGACCGACGAGGTGCGGCTGGCGCCGGGCTGGCGCGAGGTACGCCCGGCGTAGCGCCGTCGCGTCAGACCGGGTCCGGCTGCGGCCGCCGGTCCGGCGCGCCCGCCGCCCGCACGGCCAGCGCGACGTAGTCGGTGAGGAACGCCCGCGCCCACTCCGGGTCGAACTGGTCGTCGTAGAACAGCAGCGCCCGGCAGTCGCCGCCGGGTTGCGGGATCAGCCCCAGTTCCAGCCCGAACCGGCTGCGCAGCGCCTCCGGCACGTAGAGGTCGAAGTCGACGCCCCGCGCGGTGACCTTCGTGCCCGGTGGTGGCGTGAGCAGCATCTGGAACACCACGTCGTCGGCGCGCCGCCCGTTCGTCTGGAACCGCACCGGCAGCATCTGGTACGGGATGCCCTCGTGCAGGAACGCGTCCACCACGGTCCGGCGGGTCGCCTGCACCACCTCGCGGAAGCTCGCCCCCTGCGGGATCCGCGTGCGCAGCATCAGCATGTTGGCGAAGAACCCGACGGTCGACTGCACCTCGCGGCGGGAGCGGTTGGCGAACAACGACGCGACCGCCAGGTCGGTGCTGCCGGTCTCCCGCTGCAGGATCAGGTAGTACAGCGAGAGCATCACCGTGAACAGCGTGGTCCGCTCGGTGCGGGCCAGCAGCCGCAGCCGGTTGAACGTCTCGCGGTCGATGGTCTCGGCCTCCAGGTAGCTGCGCCGCGGCGCCTGCGGGTCCAGCTCACGCATCGGCACGTCGGGCAGCGTCAGCCCGGTCAGCTGCCCGGTCCAGTAGTCCTGGTGCGGCTTCAGCTCGCCCCTGGTCATCAGCTCGTGCTGCCACTGCGCGAACTCCGGGTACTGCCAGCCGATCGGCGTCAGGTCCGGCTCGCCGTCCGGGCCGGCCTCCAGCAGCCGGATCAGATCCTGCACGATGATGCCGCACGACCAGGCGTCGGAGACCAGGTGGTGCATGTTCACCGACAGCACGTGCTCGTCCGGTCCGAGCCGCCACAGCGTCACCCGGACCGGCCACTCGCTGACGTCCACGTTGTCGCGGACCTCGGCCGCGACCGCCGCGCCGAGCGTCTCCTCGTCCGGGTCCGGCAGGTCGACGTGGCGGACCCGGACCGGCGCCGGGTCGTGCACGTGCTGCACCAGGTTGCGCCCCTGCCGCACCAGCGTGGTGCGCAGCGCCTCGTGCCGCGCGGCCAGCCGGTCCAGCGCGATCTGCAGCTCGCCGACGTCCAGCGGGCCGTGCAGGCGGCACACGACGGGGCAGTTGAGTGATGCCGAGTCGGGCCGATAATGCTCCAGGAACCACAGCAACCGTTGTCCGATCGAGGCCGGCACTTCGCGTACGCCCATGCCCCGGAGTATCGAGATCCGGCGACGCCCGGCGCAATGCGATCCGGCCGGTGAAACGAGGTCGAGGGTGGAACCGTCCAGCTCACCGGCGCGGCAGGCGCAGGCCCTGTCGATGCGGTTGTTCCTGCACAGTCTCGGCGCGGCCGAGCTGATGACGATGTACCTCGGCCATCGGCTGGGGCTCTACCGGGTGCTCGGCGACGGGCCGGTGACCGGTGCCGAGCTGGCCGCGCGCGCGGGCGTCGGCGCCCGGCACGCCACCGAGTGGCTGGAGCAGCAGGCCGCCGCCGGAGTGGTCGAGCCCGCCGGGGACGGCCGCTTCCGCCTGCCGGAGGGACACCGGCAGGCGCTCACCGACGCCACCAGCCCGTTCGCGGTGCTGTCCCTCGCGGTGCTGCCGGTGGCCGGGCTGGCGCCGATGCTCGACCGGCTGGTCGAGGCGTACGCCAAGGGCGAGGGCGTGGGATACGACGAGTACGGCGAGGAGTTCCGCGCCGCGCAGGCCGGCATGAACCGGCCGGTGTTCACCCACGAACTGCCGCGCTGGATCCGGACCGCCCTGCCGGACGTGCACGCCCGGCTGTCCCGGCCCGGCGCGGTGGTGATCGACGTCGGGTGCGGCACCGGTGACTCCTCGCTGGCGCTGGCGCAGGCGTACCCGTTCGCCACTGTCCACGGCGTCGACCTGGGTGCCGCCGCGATCGGCGCGGCCCGTGACCGCGCCGCGTCGGCCGGGCTGGCCGAGCGGGTCGTGTTCACCGTCGCCGACGTGGCCGAGCGGCCCGGCGCCGAGCGCGGCGACCTGGTGTGCGTGTTCGACGCGCTGCACGACATGAGCCGGCCGGTACGGGTGCTCACCGCCGCCCGGAACCTGCTGCGCCCGGGTGGTTGCGTGCTGCTGATGGAGCCGCGGGTGGGGGAGCGGTTCACCGCGCCGGCCGGTGAGGTCGAGCGGTTCATGTACGCGGTGAGCGTGCTGCACTGCCTGCCGGTCGGCCTGACCGGTGACGGCGACGACGGCGGCGCCCCGGCCGGCACCGGCACCGTCATGCGGCCGGACACGGTGCGCCGCTACGCCGAGCGGGCCGGTTTCGCCGCGACCACGGTGCTGCCGGTCGAGCACCGGTTCCACCGCCTCTACCGCCTGGACCCGCCGGCCTGACTCACGGGGCCGGCCCGGCCGGGCCGCCCCGCGGATCAGGCGGCTCAGGCGGACGGGTCGCGGCGGGCCGCCACCCGGGCGCTCAGCCGGCTCGCCGTCGACTCGGACAGCACCCGGAACTCCGCGGTGGCCTCCACGCACACCCGGTCGGTGCCGTCGACGATCGTGCCCGTCGTGCCGAGCCGGTCGGGGGCGGTCGTCGCGATCCGGGCACGCACCCGGTAGTCGGCGCCGATGCGCAGCGGCCGGACGAACCGGGCCGTGGTGTCGACGGTGACCGCGAAGCGCCGGGCGCCGGCCACCACCGCCCACGCCATCGCCTCGTTCAGCACGGCCAGGCTCAGCCCGCCGTGCACGTACGTCGGCGCGCCGGAGTGCCGCTGCGCGAACGTGAACGAGGCGAGCACCTCGGCCCGCTCGTCGTCGTAGGAGAACGGGATCCGCAGCCCGTGCTCGTTGATCGGGCTGCACACGAAGCAGTGCGTCTCCAGCGGGCCGCTGTGCTCGTCCAGCCGTCGTACGGCCATCAGGCGCCGTCCCCGGTGAGGGACCGGCGCAGCGCCCGCTTGTCGACCTTGCCGGCACCGGTGTGGCTGAACGCGGGCACCACCTCCAGCCGGTCCGGCAGCTTGTACGCGGCCAGCCCCCGGCCGGTCAGGAAGGCGCGCAGCTCCGCCAGGTCGAGACCCCCGCCCTCGTCGCGCCGGACCACCACGGCGCAGATCTTCTCGCCCAGCGCCGGGTCGGGCACCGCGATGACGGCGGCGGCGCGTACGGCCGGATGGGCCTCGATCTGGCTCTCCAGCTCGGCCGCGCCGATCTTCTCGCCACCACGGTTGATCACGTCCTTGATCCGGCCGGCGACCATCAGGTTGCCCTCCGGGGTGAGCCGGACCAGGTCGCCCGTGCGCAGGTAGCCGTCGGCGGTGAACGCGGTGGCGTTGTACTCCGGCGCGTCGTAGTAGCCGCGCAGCGTGGTCGGCCCGCGGACCAGGAACTCGCCGACGCCGCCCGGCGGGACGTCCCGGTCGTGCTCGTCGACGACGCGGTACTCGTCGGCCGGGATCAGCGGCCGGCCCTGGGTGGTGGCGATCGTCTCCGGCGGGTCGTCCAGCCGGGTGTACCACAGGGGTCCCTCGGCCATCCCGAACCAGTGGCTCAGCCGCAGCCCCCGGCTCAGGATCTCCCGGGCCACCTCCGGGCGCAGCGGCGCGCCGCCGACCTCCAGCAGCACGCCGGACAGGTCCACGCCGTAGTCGCCGGCGAGGTCGAGCCAGACCGCCAGCAGCGGCGGCATCAGCGTGGTCAGTGTGACGCCCTCGGCGGTGATCAGGGGGAACACGTCGTCCGGGCTCGGTGTCGGGCTGAGCACGACCCGGCCGCCGGCGCGCAGCGTGCCGAGCACGCCGGGGCAGCCCAGCGCCGCGTTGTGCGCCGCCGGCAGCGAGGCGAGGTAGACGCCGTGCTCGTCCACGCCGAGCGCCTCGGCGCTGCGGCGCAGTTGGTAGGCGTAGTCGTCGTGGGTGCGGGGGATCAGCTTCGGCAGCCCGGTGGTGCCACCGGAGAGCAGGAAGAACGCGACGTCGCCGGGGTCCGGCGCGGGCAGGTCGCGGGGCTCGTCGCGTACCTCGCTCAGGGCCAGGTGCGGGCCGGGCTCCCCGGCCACGATGACGTGGTCGAGGCCGGCGGCGGACGCGGCCACCGTCGCGGCCAGCGGCCGGTGGTCGTACCCGCCGAAGCGGTCCGGCACGACCAGCGCCCGCGCCTCGGTGTGCCGGGCCAGGTAGGTCAGCTCGGCCTCGCGGTGCGACGGCAGCGCGAACACCGGTACCGCGCCGAGGCGGAACAGGCCGAGCGCGACCACCACGAACGCGGCCGTGTTCGGCAGTTGCACCACGACCCGGTCCTCGGCGCGCAGGCCGAGCCGGTGCAGACCGGCGGCGAACCGGTCGGCGGCGGCGTCGAGTTCGGCGAAGGTCATCCGGCCGCCGGCGTCGACGACGGCGGTGCGGCCGGGATGCCGGCGCGCCCCCTCGCGGCCGATCTCGCCGAGCAGCTCACCGGTCCAGATGCCCGCGGCGCGGTAGCGTTCCGCGTCCGTCTCGGGCCAGGCGACACAACCTTTCAGCACCGCACGACTCCCCTGTCAACTGTGGACGCGTCCGCCTCGGGCGAGGTGCGCTCCACCTTGGCCGGTGCCGTCGCGGCCCGGCAAGCGGTCAGCGTTGCCGCCCGCGGGGCCCGGCTGCGATCCTGCGCGGGCGCAGGTCCCCCCGGTCGTGACCGGGTGCGACTGCGGATGCGCATCAGTTGCACAGCCGGCCGCCCGGCCGGGGCACTGTCATCCGACGGGAGGGGACGCATGGGCCCGGATGTCAACGGCGGGGACGGGCGGGGCAAGGAGTGCCGGTCGGACGCGGGTGAGCTGACCGCCCGCACCGAGGCCGGCCGGCGGATGGTGGAGCTGGCGCAGGAGCACGCCGCCGACTTCGCCACCCGCGCCGCCGACCACGACCGGGACAACACGTTCGTCCGGGAGAACTTCGAGGCGATGAAGGCCAGCGGCTTCCTCGCCGCCACCGCGCCGCAGGAGTTCGGCGGCCTCGGTGTGTCGTCCCTGCACGACCTCGTCGTCGCGGTGTCCCGGCTCGCCCGCGGCTGCCCGTCCACCGCGATCGCCGCGAACATGCACCTGGGGTTCGTGTGGAGCACGGCCCGGGGCTGGCGGGCCGCCGCGCAGCCGCCACCGCAGCTCACCATGCTGCTGCGGCTGCTCGGCCGGGGCCGCATCGTGGTGTCGCACGCCGGCACCGAGCCCGGCGGCGGGGCGATCAGCTTCCCGCGTACGACTGCCGAGCCGGTCCCCGGCGGCTACCGGATCAACGGGCACAAGATCTTCGCCACGAACGCCGAGATCGCCGAGACGGTGGTGGTGTTCCTGCGGGTGCCCGACGGCGCGGGCTGGTTCAACGCCGGCACCGCCGTGGTGCGCACCGGCACACCGGGGATGACAGTGGAACGCACCTGGGACGCGCTCGGCATGCGGGGCTCGGGCAGCCACGACATCCGCTTCACCGACTGCGTCGTCGGGCGGGACATGGTGCTGGTCGGCCGCCCACTGGGGGAGATGGCCACGGAGTGGCCGGGCCTGCTGGCGGTGAACTTCCCGCTCGTGGCCGCGTACGTGGGCATCGCCGAGCGGGCGATGAGCCACGTGACGGAGCTGGCCGTGACGCGCCGCCAGCAGCCCTCCGGCCAGTTGCTCGCGGACCGCGCGCCGGTGCGGTCGCAGGTGGCGGAGATGGCGGTGGAGCTGGCCGTCGCGCGGGCCACGCTGGGCCGGGCCGCGGAGGCGATCGACGCGTTCCTGGCCCGCCCCGACGCCGAGGTGGAGCCGGCCGACGCGTACCGCGCCATCGAGGACTTCCAGGTCGCGAAGCTGGTCGTGAACCGGTCCGCCGCCGCGGTGGTCGACCGGGCGATGGCGGTGACCGGCGGCCAGTCGTACCGGACCGGGCACCTGCTCAACCGCCTCTACCGGGACGTGCGCGCGGGCGGGTTCATGCAGCCGTACTCGCCGCCGGAGGCGCTGGAGTTCGTCGGGCGTACCGCGCTGGGCCTGGACCCGTTCGAGGAACTGCGGGACAGCCTGGCGTCGGCCCGCGCGGCGGCGGCCGCCGGCTGACGGGGAGGGCCCTCAGCCCGTGCGGTCGGCCGGCCGGCCGTCTCGGCGCAGGTACCACAGCGGGATGCCGACGACCTCGACGGTCTTGGTCAGCTCCCAGCCGAGCGCGGTGTAGAAGCGCACGTTCGCCTCGGTGTCGGTCTCGCCCCAGGTGGGGCGCGGGTCGCCGGCCATCACGTCGAGCAGCGCCTGCATGAGCGCCTCGCCGATGCCCCGGCCCTGGAAGCGCGGCTCGACGCCGACCGGACCGACGTGCCAGTGTGGCTCGGCCAGGTCGTGGATCGCGTAGTGCGCCCGGACGTACTCGGCCCGCGCCGGGTCGCCCAGCGGCGGCGCCGCACCGAGCGCGATCCGGCGGGCGTCGCTGTCGAGCGCGGCGCCGATGCAGCCGCCGGGCGGGACCGCCGCGGCGGCACCCACCAGGCAGCCCTTGTAGAACGCCCCGATCTGCGGCGGCGCGGGACGGTGGAAGAACGCCGTCCAGATGGGCATCAGCCCGGCCAGCCGGTCCAGCGGCTCGTCGCCGAACATCGCGTACGTGGTGGGGTTGTCCCGCATCGCGCGGGCGACCAGTCCGGCGGCCGGCCGTCGGTCGTCCTTGCGCAGCTCTCGTATCTGGAGTGTGGGCAGGGTCCGGGGTACGGCTCTGGTGTCGGTCACGGGCGCACGCTAACAGCGGCGCGGCGGCCCGGGCAGGGGCGTGACGACGGCGTCCGTGATCCTTGTGGCGGCGGCGATCCGGCACCTATGTTGCCTCGGAGTTCTCGGTTCTGTCGCACCGACCGGAGTGGGGAAGACGAGATGGCTTTGGACCAGGCGAGCGGCCAGGAAACGAACAGGGCGGATCCCGCCACCGTCGTGCACGGCATCGTCGAGGAGGTCGCGGGCGTCGACGTACGGCCCGACGAGAGCTTCTTCGACCTCGGCCTCGACTCCATCCAGTTGATGCAGGTGTGCAACCGCATCAACGAGGAGTTCGGCGAGGTCATCGATCTGTTCCTGCTGTTCGAGAATCCCACTGTCAACGAGTGCGTGTCGGTCATCAGCGCGCAGCGGTCGGGTTGAGCATGCCGACGCCCGAGGTGTGGTGCGGCCTGAAACTCACGCACGACGGCGGCGTCGCCGCCATCGAGGGGAACCGCCTGCTGTTCTCGATCGAGGCGGAGAAGCTGGAGAACCGGCCCCGGCACGCCACCATGCACGAGGCGGCCGACATCGTCGCCCAGCTCGCCGCCAACGGGCTGGCCCCGGGTGACCTCGCCGGCGTCGCGGTGGACGGCTGGGCGCGCGGCGCGCAGGGCGAGACCTGGGTCGAGGTCGCCGACGCCGCCGGCACGCTGCACCCGGTCGAGGTGGCCGGCTACCACGACGAGCCGGGCGCCGGCCGGTTGCTGACCGGGGTGACCGGCAGCGCGCCGCTGCTCGGGGCGCCGACGCCGTTCCGCAGCTTCAGCCACGCCACCGACCACGCGCTGTCCAGCTACTGCACCAGCCCGTTCGCCGCCCGGCGGCAGCGCGCGCTGATCACCGTCTGGGACGGCGGCATGGTGCCGTGCCTGTACGTGTTCGACCCGGAACGGGTGAGCCTGGAGTGCCTGGGACCGGTGGGCTCGATCTCCGGCGCGCTGTTCCCGATCTTCTGCTCGCACTTCGCGCCGTTCAAGATCGATCACGGCACCCGGCGCGCAAACGATCCCGGCCCCGGCCTGGAGGCGTTGCTGCCGATCGCGGGCAAGGCGATGGCGTACGCGGCGCTGGACACGGTCAGCGAGGAGGCGGTGGCCGTGATGGCCGCCGTGACCGAGGAGATCGGCCTGGTCGACGCGGCGATCCCGGCGTACCTGTGGAGCCGCCGCGTGCTCACCCGCACCGCGCCGCTCGGCCTGTCCGACGCGGCGCTCGTCGGCTCGATCCAGGAGTTCCTGTTCCGGGTCTTCGCGGCCGGGCTCGACGGCCTGCTGTCCCGGCGGCCGGACCTGGACGGCCTGCCGATCTGCCTGTCCGGCGGCTGCGCGCTCAACATCAAGTGGAACGCCGGGCTGCGGGCGAGCGGCCGGTTCGCCGGCGTCTGGGTGCCGCCGTTCCCCAACGACAGTGGTTCGGCGATCGGCGCGGCCTGCACCGAGATGGTGCGCCGCACCGGACGGGCCGACCTGGAGTGGTCGGTGTTCGCCGGGCCCGGCGTGCGCGACGTCGGCCAGCCGCCGCCCGGGTGGTCGGCGCAGCCCTGCGAGATCGAGGAACTGGCCAAGATCCTGGAGGTGCACGGCGAACCGGTCGTGGTCGTCAGCGGCCGGGCCGAGCTGGGCCCGCGCGCGCTGGGCCACCGCAGCATCATCGCGCCGCCCACCTCGGCGGCGATGAAGGACCGGCTCAACGCCGTGAAGGGCCGGGAGCCCTACCGCCCGGTCGCGCCGATCTGCCTGGAGCACCGGGCGCCGGAGGTCTTCGACCCGGGCACACCCGACCCGTACATGCTGTTCGACCACCAGATCCGGCCGCAGTGGCGTTCCCGCATCCCGGCGGTCGCGCACGTCGACAACAGCGCCCGCCTGGAGACCGTCGGACCGGACAACGAGCTGATGTGGCGGCTGCTGACCGCGTACGAGCGCAGCACCGGCGTGCCGGTGCTCTGCAACACCAGCGCCAACTTCCGCGGCAGCGGGTTCTTCCCCGACGCCGAGTCGGTGATGCGCTGGGGTCAGGTCCGGTACGTCTGGTCGAACGGGACGCTGTTCACCTCCGACGCCGACCCGGGAGCCGGCGCCGCCGGGTGACTCACCGCTGCGGCACCCCGGTGGCCCGGGCGACCGGGAAGAACCGGTGGTGCCGCGCACCGGTGATCTCGTAGACGGCCGTGCCGGTCCGGCCGTCGTCGGTGCGCACCGCCATCAGCTGCTGGCCGCCGCCGAGCCGGCCGTACCGTGCCGACCACGCGCCGGCGCCGGTCAGCCGGATCGTGGTGCCGTCGGCGAAGGCCGTGGTGACGGTGCCGGCCAGCCCGGTCACCGCCTCGCCGTCGCGGCCGTAGCCGACCGGGACGCCGTCCGCGCCGGTCCAGTCCAGCTCGTGCGTGAACGAGGTGAGCGGCACCGGCGGCGCGTCACCGGCCGGCGCCCAGCAGCCCTCGGTGAACACCCGCGAGCCGTCCGGGTACTCCCAGCACCACAGGCCCAGCATGCCGTCGGGCAGCTGCACCGCGAACCACATCCAGGCCGGCACGTTGCGGTGGTCGCGTACGCCCCACGAGTGGTCCCGCTGGCCCCACCACCGCCGCACCGGCCGGCGTTCCCCGTCGACCCAGTAGGCGCCGTCGAACCAGCCGGACTGGAACATGTGCCGCTGGTCCCACACCGGGCCGCCGGGGCCGTCCAGTACGCCCCGGGGCAGCGCGTGCGGCGCGGTCCGCGCGGTGAACGTCAGCTCCAGCGGCACCGGCACGCCGGGACCGGACGCGCGGACGGCGACCCGGCGGTACGGCTCCTCGACGGTCACCGCGACCGGCCCGGCCACCGGGTCCGGCCGGTCACCGCCGGCCGGGCGGGAGAACCTGTCGAAGCGGAGCCGTCCGTCCACGCGCACCATCACGTACGCGTCCACCACACCCCGGTACGGGTGGTGGCCGAGCGTCACCAGCAGCACGTCGCCGTCGGCCCGGTCCGGGTGGGCCACGAAGAAGTAGCTCTCCCGCCAGTGCCGGTACGCCCGGGGCAGGCGCGGGCCGGGCGGGCGGGTGAAGTGGACGAAGTCCTCGTCCGCGGCGGTGAGGATGTCCATCGCGCTCCGATCTCAGCTCAGCAGGGTCAGCGCGTCGAGGTCGGTGACGTGCGCGGCGTGCCGTTCGGCCATCGCCACGAACATCGCGTCGCCGCGCCCGTCGCGGGCGACGAGCATCGCCCCGACGACGGTCATGTGCAGGCCGGCGACGGTGTTCACCCGGTACGAGCGCCAGCACTCGTCGCGGCTCCACCGCACCCCGGCGGCGCGCAGGGCGTCGTGGTACGACGCGAACAGCTCCGCCTCCCGTGCCCGGCGCACGTCGGTGGGCAGGCTGCCGCCGACCAGGTACGCGGCGTCGCTGGGCCCCGGTCCGAGCTGGACGGTCTGCCAGTCCACCACCGTCACCGCCGGTTCCGGGCCGTCGGTGAACAGCAGGTTGTCCACCCGCAGGTCGCCGTGCAGCAGCGTCAGCGGCGGCCGGTCCGCCCGCACCCAGCCCCGGATCCGGGTGCGCAGCGCCTCCACGACGCCGATCGCGGCGGGGGAGAGCAGGTCGCCGAAGCGTTCCGTGAAGGCCCCGGCGGTGAGCCGGTACGCCGCGCCCAGCCGCCGTCCGCCGTCCGCGCCGCGTACCGGCAGCCAGCCGGGCGCCGGGCGGTCCCAGTGGACGGCCTGCGCCGCGGCGAGCCCGGTCAGCACGGTCGCCACCTCGTCGACGGTGCAGCCGGTGAGCTGGTCGCCGGGGCGGGCCGGCGCGGCGTCACCGAGCAGCAGCACGAAGTCGCCGGAGGACTCGTCGTACCCGGCCGCGTAGCAGCGCGGCACCGGCAGCGGCAGAGCGCCGGCCAGCTCCCGGTAGAACGCCACCTCCCGGCGGTACGCGTCGCTGCCCTGCCCGGTGTGGCGGCTGCGCTCGTCCAGCGCCGGGAACTTGCCGACGACGCTGGCCGGTCCGCTCCCGCCGGCCCAGGCCAGCTCGTACCGGACGTTGTGCCCGAGCTTGCCCAGGCCGAGCGGGGTGGCGGTGACCGCGTCGACCCGGTCACCGGGCGCGGCGGCGCCGGCGGCGACCAGCACCTCGGTGAGGCGGCCGGGGGTGACCAGTCCGGGCTCCCGGAACGGGCGCACCGGCACGGTCACCGGAGCGGGGGCGCTCATCGGGGCCCGGCCGGTGACGCGGCGCGGGGACGGACGACGGCCTGGAGGATGCGCGCGATCGGCACTCGCACTCCGTATCTCGTATCGACACTGATGCGTCATCGGCGAGGATAGCGACGTGAACCCGCCGGGTGCACCGGCGCGGAGGACCGCCGTCGCCCCGTCCGGGCCGGTGGCGCGAGGGGAGCCGTGTGGTGATCGAGTCGAACGGGCCGCACCCGGTGACGGTCCTGCTGGGCAACCCGCGTGCCGGGTCGCGCACCGCGAACGTGGCGCGCCGGGCGGCGGACACACTGGTGGAGTGCCTGGCCGCGCGCGGCGTACGCCTGGCCGAGCCGTCCGTGGTGGACCTGTCGGGGCTGACCCCGCTGCTTGCCACCGCCGACTGGGCGCAGCCGCCGCCGGCGGCGCTCGCCGAGGCGTACCGGCAGGTGACGTCGGCCCGGCTGCTGCTGGTGGCCACGCCCACGTTCAAGGGTTCCTACACCGGGCTGCTCAAGCTGTTCGTGGACCCGCTTCCCCGGCGGGCGCTGGGCGCGACGGTGGCGGTGCCGGTGATGACCGCGGCGCGCGCGGCCGACCAGCACGCCGTCGACAGCCACCTGCGGCCGCTGCTGCTGGCGCTGGACGCCAGCGTGCCGGTGCCCGGGCTGTCCGTGCTGGAGTCGCAGTTCGACCGGCTCGACGACGTGGTGGGGCGGTGGTGCTCGGCGGCCGCGCCGGTCCTGGCCGGGGTGCTGCCGGCGGTCGCGGATCCGATCCTGCCGATGCTGCCCGATCCGTCCCTGCTCACGTTCGTGTAGGGCGGTCCGGAGCCGGCCCGGCCCGGCTCCGGACCGGTCAGGCGGCCATGCCCTGCGCGATCCAGGTGCGGAACAGCTCGACCTTCTCCGCCTCCCACGGCGCGTCGCAGGGCATGGAGCCGTCCGCGACCCGCTCCAGGATGGACTCGGCGTAGTCCCGGACGTCGTCCAGGCTGGTCAGGTCCAGCAGGAACGTCATCTCGGCCACGTCCATCTCGCGGAACAGCGGCCGGATGTCGCGGGCGAAGCTCAGCGTTCCGGCGCCGGGGCGCTGGCCGGCGGTCTCGGTGTCGGTCACCCGATGCTCCTCTCGACCGGGGCGTTCGGCGGCCCGGATCCGCCAGTGATCCTAGGAGAGCCGGTGCCGCCTGTCATGCCTTGTCGCTTCGTGTATCTCGCCTTTGCTGGGCGGTTCGGCTAGCGTCCGGCCATGGACCTGCGTGACTCGCCCGACGAGGCCGCCTTCCGGGCCCGGGCCCGTGCCTGGCTCGCGGAGGCGGTCCCGGCCGTGGACGACCCGGCCGCCGCCCGGGCCCGCTGGTTCGACAGGGACTTCCTGACCACGTACGCGCGCCGCCTGCACGCCGCCGGTTACGCCGGACTGGGCTGGCCGGTCGAGTACGGCGGCCGGGGGCTGCCGCTCGGGCACCAGGCGATCTTCCTGGAGGAGTCGGCCCGCCGGGGCGCCACCGAACAGGCCGGCGTGATCGGGCTGGGCATGGTCGGCCCGACGGTCGTCGCCTGGGGCACGCCCGCGCAACGGGCCCGCTACCTGCCCGGCATCATGCGCGGGGACCTGCTGTTCTGCCAGGGCTTCTCCGAGGCCGAGGCGGGCAGCGACCTGGCCGCCGTGGCCACCACCGCGCGACTCGACGCTGACGCCTACGTCGTCGACGGGCAGAAGCTGTGGTCCTCGTACGCCGCCGTCGCCGACCACTGCCTGCTGCTGGCACGTACCGGCGGACAACGCCACCGCGGACTCACCTGCCTGCTGGTGGACCTGCGGACGCCGGGCGTGACGGTACGGCCGCTGCGGCAGATCACCGGGCGCGCCGACTTCGCGGAGATCTCGTTCGACGGCGCGCGGGTGCCGGCCGACGCGGTGCTCGGCGAGCCCGGTGACGGGTTCCGGGTGGCGATGACGACCCTGGCCCACGAGCGCGGCACGTTCGGCTTCACCCTCACCGCCCGGCTGGAGGAGCACCTGCGCCAGTTCGTCGCGCTGCTGCGGACCTCCCCGCTGGCCGACGACCCGGGCGTCCGCGACCGCCTCGCCGGCGTCTGGACGGATCTGACCGCGCTGCGCTGGACCAACCTGCGGCTGCTGGCCGAGCTGGCCGAGGGCGGCGAACCCGGTCCCCGTACCTCGGTGGTGAAGCTGCTCTGGTCGCAGGCCAACCAGCGGCTGGCGCACCTGGGCGCGGAGGTCGCCGCGGCCGACGAACACGCCACGGCGCTGTGGCGGGACCGCCTGCTGCGCAGCCGGGGCAACACCATCGAGGGCGGCACCAGCGAGGTGCTGCGCGACGTCCTCGCCGAGCGCGTGCTCGGCCTGCCCCGATCACGCTGAACCCGTGGAGGGACCGTGCGCTTCGCGTTCACCCCGGAACAACTCGCCCTCGCCGAGACCGCCCGCCGGTATCTGGCCGAGCAGCAGCCCCCCGACGCCGCCGGTGTCCCGGAGACCGACCCGGCCCGGCGCGAGGCCGCCTGGAAGACGCTCGGCACGCTCGGCTGGCTCGACGCCGACCTCGGCGCGGTCGAGTGGGGCGTGCTCGCCGAGGAGTGCGGCTACGGGCTGCACCGCGAGCCCTGGCTGACCACCGTCGCGCTGGCCGGCCCGGCGCTGCGGGCCGCCGGTCAGCCGCCGGCCGGCCCGGTGGCGCTGGCGTGGGCGGAGGCACCCGCCGGGCGGGCCCGTCTCGACGAGGCGCACCTGCCCGGATGCCGGGCGGTACCGGACCGGGACGCGGTCCGGCTGCACGGCCGCAAGGAACGCGTCGTCGACGGCCTGGCCGCCACCTCGGCGGTGGTGGTCGCCCGCGGGCCCGACGGCCCCGGCCTGTACCTCGCCGACCTCGCGGCGACCCGTCGCGTGCCGCTGCCGGCGCCGTGGGACGCCACCCGCGCCGAGTGCCGGGTGGACCTCGCCGGCGCGCCGGCGGAGGATCTGTGGCTGGACGCCCGCCGGGTACTGGCCGACACCCGGCGGCTGGCGCTGGCGCTGTTCGCCTGCGAGGCGGTGGGAATCGCCCGCCGGGCCCACGAGATCGCCGTCGCCCACGCCCGCGACCGGGTGCAGTTCGGCCGCGCGATCGGCGCCAATCAGGCGGTGTCGCACCCGCTCGCCCAGGCGTACGCCCGGATCGAGACGGCGCGGTCGCTCGCCTACCGCGCCGCCTGGTGCGTCGCGGAGCGGGAGCCCGGCATGGAGCCGGAGGTCGTCGCGGCGGCACTGGCCGCGCGGGAGGCGGCGCTCACCGCCACCGAGGCCGCGATCCAGACGCTCGGCGCGGCCGGGTTCACCTGGGCGCATCCGGCCCATCGCTGGTACCGCCGGGCGCTGTGGCACCAGGACTTCGCCGGTACGGCGTCGGATCTGCGGGCCGAGCTGGCCGCGATGGTCCTCGCCGCGGCCTGACGCCCGGGGCTCAGCTGTCGGTGGCCGCGGAGTGCTTGCGGCGCAACCGGGTGATCCAGCCCTGCGCGGTGTGCGCGGGGACGCCGAAGTGCCCGGCCACCCCGGCGATCGTGCCGGTCTGCCGGTAGACCGCCTCCAGCTCGTCGTCCTGCGGCGCCCGCCGGTACGCCCGCCCGGCCTGGATCCGGGCGGTCGCGGACGGCTTGCGGCTCAGCCCGCCCTTGCGGGACCGGCCGGCCGTCGGGCTCGCCGGTTCGGCACGCGCCGGCTCGGCCGCGCCGGTGCTGACCCGGGGGAGCGCGCCACCGGTCACCGACACGCCCGGCCGGTCCCCGGCGGCACCCGGGATGAACGCGGACAGCAGCAGTTCGAGATTGACGTACGGAAGCTCGCCGCCGCGCATCTCCGCGCCCTCGACCGGCTGGATCACGACCTCCTTGACCGTCGGACGGCCGCCCTCGAGTTCGAGGCGGACCCGCGTCTGCACCGCCGGACTGGCGAAGCTGTCGTCGACGACGGGGACGATGGTGACGATGTATTCGTTCATGTCATGCCTTCTTCGGGCACCTGCGGTCCAGAGTTTCTGGTCCCGCGGTGGCGCGGCCCGGGCGTCGGAGGTAGGGTGCGCGGCTTGCGTCGAAGCACGGTTGACACATCGTAGCGGAACAGAAGACGCAATACACCAAGCGGCGAACGCGGAATCGCCGGAGCCCAGCACAGAGACTCAATACTCGTCGGTGCCGGGGTCCATCATCGAGGCGATGAGCGCGGAGCGTGACGACACCCCGACCTTACGGAAGATGCGGGTCAGGTGTGCCTCGACGGTCTTGACCGTGACGTAGAGCCGCTCCGCCGCCTCGCTGTTGCTCATGCCGGTCGCGATGAGCTGGACGATCTCCCGTTCCCGGCGGGTCAGCGTCGGCATGTCGGCCGGCGGCCCGGAGGTCCGCCGGCCGGCACGACCGGCCCGGCCCAGCAACCGGCTCTGCGCGCTGATCGAGGCCCGGTGCAGGATCCGGGCGCCGCACGCCTCGGCGATGCGGCGCACCTGGGCCAGGCTCGCCTCGGCGGCCTGCCAGTCGTGCAGCCCGTCCAGCGCCTTGGCGTGCACCAGACGCGCGGCGGCCTCCTCCAGCGGCCAGCCGAGCTGGGCGAACGCCTCGGCCGCGCCGGCCGCGCCGGCCGCCGCCGCGGGCAGGTCGGTGGCCATCGCGATCCGCGCCCGGGCCAGCGCCACGTGCGCCTGCTGCCCCGGCAGGTCACACGCGCCGGCGTGCCGTTCGGCCTGCTGCACCCAGCGCCGGGCCTCCTCGACGTCGCCCCGCCGCCGGGCCGCGCCGGACAGCGTCGCGGCCCAGTAGGGCCGGTGGCACACGTCCACCGCGCGCAGCGTCGTCCCGCCGCAGGCCCGGATCAGCAACGTCAGCGTGTTGGCGCGGTCGGCGCACTCGTCGCGCATCTGCGCGTGGATGCGCTGGACGACCGAGCCGAACCAGTCGTCGGCCGAACTGCGCACGACCGGCTCGGCCAGGCGCAGCGCCGCGGCCGGCCCGTCCTGCCAGTACACGACGGCGGTACGCATGATGCGCGCGAACCGGTGCATGGTGTCCAGCTCGAGCCGGTCGGCGTACCGTTCGGCCTCGACGGCGTCCGCGCGCGCCTGGTCCAGCAGGCCGAGCTGGCGGGCGGCGCAGGACCGCCCGCTGCGCAGGTACGGCACCAGCACGTCGTTGCGGGCGGTGGTGGCGATGCGCAGCGCCCGGTCGAAGTGCCGGATCGCGCGCGTCTCGCGGCCCTGGAGCAACTCCACCCAGCCGAGCAGCGCCAGCACGTCCAGGTGGGTGCTCAGCTCGGCGTCGGTCGAGGCGTCGGCGGCCGCCGTGGCGTCGGCCACCGTCGCCGTCACGTCCACTGTGCTCGGCACGTAGCAGGCGGCGAACGCCGAGACCACCCCGAACCACGCCGCCTCCACCGGGCGGCCGGCCGACCCGCCGGCCCGCCGGGCCAGCGCGGCGTAGCGGGCCGCCTCCCGCTCACCGGCCAGCGCCCCGCAGATCGCCAGTTCCGCGGCGACGGCGGCGGTCAGCCGTCCGGGCAGCGGTGCGGTGTGCGGCTCCGGCATCAGGTCACGCAGCAGCGTGTACCCGAGGCGGCTCTGCCCGCGCAGCCGTTCCACCCGGGCCTGGGCCAGGACCGCCTCCGCCCGTACGTCCCCGTCCGACCGGGCCGCGACGTCCTGGAGCACGCCCCGCCCGTCGGCAACCCGGCCGGCGCGCACCAGCGCGTCGGCCAGGTGCAGCCCTTCGGCCGGGGGCAGCCCGGAGCGCGCCGACGCCGACGGGGCCAGACGCGCGGCCACCGACAGCCAGCGCACGGTGTCCGCCGCCGGCACGAACGGATGACCGGCGGCGGAGAGCAGCGTACGGGCGGCGTCCGTGTCGCCCGGGCGGGCCGATCGGGCCAGGTGGTCGGCGTACGCGGGCGGGGGATGGCCCAGCTCGCGCAGCACCCGGGCGGCGGTGGCGTGCAGCGTGCGGCGGCGTCCCGGCGGCACCTGCTGGTAGACCGCGGCGCACAGCACCGGGTGCCGGAACCGCAGCGCCGGCTCCTCGTGCAGATCGGCGCGCAGCACCTCGCGGGCGACGAGCCGGTCGGTCAGGTCCTGGCAGTCCTGCGGGTCCAGCTCGCACATGGCGGCGATCAGCGTCGGGTCGAATGTCACTCCGAGCACCGCGGCGGCCTCGGCCACGGCCCGTTCCGCCGGCGGCAGCGCCAGTTCCGGCGCGAGCACCCGCACCACCTCGGGCGGCAGCGCCTCGGCCAGGTCGACCGGCTGGTGCCGGCTCGGGTCCAGGCAGTCGTCGTCGAGGTGCCGGTACGCCTGGCTGTACAGCGGGTTGCCCCCGCCCAGCGCGTGGATGCGCTCCGCGCGGTGACACGGCTGGGCCAGCATCCGCCCGACCTCGACCACCGACAGCGGCGGCACCTCCAGGCGTTCGTGCCGGCCGCTCGTCACCGCCAGGGCCGCGGCGAGCGGGGCGGACATCCGGGCCAGCCGGTACGCCAGCACGAGGATCAGCCCGGCCGGCGGATTGCGGACCAGCTCGCCGACCAGCTCCAGTGAGGACGCGTCAGCCAGGTGCGCGTCGTCGACCAGCAGCATCGGGCCGCCCTGCCGGCTGTGCCCGGCGGCGAGCGCCGCGAGCAGCCGTGACCTCGGGTCACGCCGGCCGGTGCCGCGCGCGCCGTCGTGGGAGCGCCAGAGCGGGGCGAGCATCGCGTACGTCGCGGGGGCGCGCCCGACCGCTGACAGCACCGTGAGTCCGGCGGCGCGGGCGAGGCGCCCGCAGCGTTCGAGCAGCGCCGTCTTCCCGATCCCCGGCGCGCCGGGCAGCTCCAGGACGGTGGACGTGCCGTCGGCCGCCGCGGTGACGGCCCGGCGGGCGGCCGCCAGCAGGGGTGCCCGGCCCACGAACGACGCCGGTTCGGCACCCTCCGGGTCGTCGTCGAGGCTCGCCATCGGACACCTGCATCCTTTCGGGACGTGCGCCGGGCGGGTGCCCGACCCCGGCCTGCTCCGCCTGGGCGTCGCCGTCCATGATGTGCCGCTGCACGGCACGGCGCCGGGCGGGCGCGCCGTTGCGCCGGATACCGGCGTAATCGACGGTTGTTGACGCCACGACCCTAACGCCCCGATGCAATGTGGGGTTTCCCCCACTGTCGACGACGGGCCGGCGATCGACACTGGTCGCGGTGTTTCGCGGAAAGGGTTCGCCCATGCGCAAACGAGGTCAGGAAACCGGTGACTGGGTGCTGTTGCACTGTCCGTTACCGGGCCGTTCGACCCATGCCGACTCCTTTCTGACGAGGGGTATCGGTCCGCTCTTTTCGGGTATGCACCGAAGCGGCGAGGTTACCGGCTGGTATTACGACCGGCGCGGTTCCGCCGACGTCCACGTGCACGGCCGCTGCACCGACCCCGGCGTGGTCCGGGCCCGGCTGGCCGGTCTCGTGCTCGCGGGCCGCAGCGCCGGCCGGCCGGTGACCGTGTGCCCCGAGCCCGGCGCGCTGCCGGTACGCCACACCGACCTTCGGGAGCAGTCCAGCGCGCTCGCCCTGGAGATCATCGCGGCGACCGCCACCCGCCCGGCGCGGATCCGGACGGGCTGCGATCTCGCCCTCGCCACGTTCCTGTGCGCCGGGGTCGCCGCCGCGTACCCCGGCCCGGCAGCCGCCGAGCCGGCCGGGCCGGACGCCTGTCCACACTGCGTGCAGTGGTTGCAGTCGCCACCACCCGGGGTGCCGGCGCGGCTGCGCGGCGTGGCCGGGCTGCTCGCCGAGGGGCGCGGCTGGGTGGCGCGGTGGACCGGGGTGCTGCGCCGGTCGGGGATCGTCCCGGTGGCCGGCGGACCGGACGAGCTGACCACCCCGCTGCGGTGTCTGCTCAACCAGATCGGCCTCACCGGGGCGGACAGCCGGCGGATCGAGGCGACCGCGAGGCGCGCCGTGCTCGCCGTCACCTCCGGCGTCCCGTTGCGGGCGCACCGCACCCGCCGCGCGCCCGGTTACGACTGGTGCGGCTGACCGCGGCGACCGTACACCGAAACTGCCACCACCGGCTCACCCTGCGTCGTTTCGGGAGCCCGGGAGCGCACCCACGGAACAGTTGTTCCAGGCATTTGCCCACTTCTTCCGGCCGCAATTATTGACCAATCGGCGGAAGTGCCGCACGTCAGCGGCGCCCGTTGTCGTTGCACCCCGGACGGGTACGAAACCGGCGGTTTCCGGCGCAGTTCTCCGACAGCTCCTCATTGCGGTCCGCGCCGTTTCCGGTGGTACGGCCGCCGTGTGAGGCTCGCGTACGCCATCGTGGTCAGCGTGACGATGTCGAACACCGGCACACCCAGCCGCGCCTGGATCCGGTGGGCGAACGGCACCAGGTCCGTGCACTCGACGACCAGCGCCCCCAGATCCGGGTGCGCGCCGGCCAGCGCGTCGACCCGCTCGTCCACCTCGGCCGCCAGCCGCTCGACGTCCAGGGCGTCGCGCCGCCCCTCCAGCATCACCTCGCGGAACTCCGGCTGCCCGGCCATGCCGGTGACCGCCACCGGCACGTCGGCGGCACCGATCGCGGCCAGATGACGCGGGGTCAGCGCGGCCTCGTCGGCGACCAGCAGCCCGACCGGACGCCCGACCATCCGGTGCACCATCGGCAGTTGCACCAGGCTCGACGACCACAGCGGCACGCGCACCGCGGCGGCGAGTTCGGCCTGGAACAGCACGAGGAACCCGCACGCCCCGGTGATCCCGGCGACCCCGGCCGCCTGCAGGTCACGGGCCGCGTCGACGAACGGTCGCAGCAGCGTCGGGTCGGCCTCGCGGACCAGCCGCTGCGGTGTGGCGCCCTCCACCACCCGGTAGCGGACCGGGAAGTCGAACGTGTCCGGGTTGCGGATGTGCCCGGGGATCTTGTCGAAGCTGGTGTCGAGGCAGAGCACGCCGATCTCCGGCCGGTCGTTCACGAGATCCCCCTCTGGAAGCGGTCCACCGCGAACGTCTCCAGCGGCAGGTCCGGCTCGGCGCCGGAGACGAGCTGGGCGAGCAGTTGCCCACCGGCCGGTGCCAGACCCATCCCGATGTGCCCGTGCCCGGTGGCCACGCTGACGTTGTCGTAGCCGCCGGCCCGCCCGATCAGCGGCAGGCTGTCCGGGGTACACGGCCGCAGGCCGCTCCACACGTCCAGCCGGCGGCCGGTGTCCAGCGCCGGCAGGTACCGCCGCGCGGTGTGCAGGATCCCGTCGACGCGGCGCGGCGAGATCGACGTGTCCAGCCCGGACAGTTCCAGCGTGCCGCCGACGCGTACCCGGTCACCCAGCGGCATCACCGCGACCTTGCCCTCGCTGAGCAGCACCGGGCGGGTGGGCGTGCCCGGCCCGGCGGGCAGCGTGACGGTGTAGCCCTTCGCCGGTTGCAGCGTCAGCGCGACGCCGAGCATCCGGGCGCACACCGCCGACCACACCCCGGCGGCGATCACCACCTCGGCCGGGCGCAGCTCGCCCCTGCTGGTGCGCACCGCGCGTACCCGCCGCCCGGTCACCTCGAAGTCGCGTACCTCCGCCCCGGTGACGACGTCCACGCCCCGCGCCCGCAGCGCCGCCGCGAGCGCCACCAGGAACGCCGGGATGCGCAGCGCCGCGCCCTCCTCGTTGAGCAGCGTCCCGGCGACCTCGAAGTCGACGCCGGGTTCCAGCCGGGCCAGCTCGGCCCGGTCCAGCTCGCGCAACGGCACGCCGCGCGCGGTCGCCGCCGGGATCGTCCGGCGCGCCTTCGCGTACCCCTGCTCGGTGTGGCAGGCGAGGATCATGCCGCGTTCGGTGAGCGTCCCGGCCAGCTCGTCCTCGGCGCAGATCTCGCGCAGCAGCGCGAGGCTGCGCTGCTTGAGCGCGAGCAGCGTCTCGAACCCGGCGCGGGCGTGCCGTTCGGTGCAGTGCCGGCGGAAGTGCCACAGCCAGGCCAGCAGCGCGCCGTCGAGCCGGGGCCGGACCGCGAACGGGCTCTGCGGGCTGAACAGCCAGCGGATCCCGGTCGCCGGCACCCCCGGCTCGGCCAGCGGCGCCGAGCCCTGGGTGCCGACGAAACCGGTGTTCCCGGCCGAGCAGGCCGCCGGGTCGCCGACCTCGCCCCGGTCCACCACGGTCACGCTGAGCCCGGCGCGGCGCAGGAACCAGGCGCAGCACAGACCCACCACGCCCGCGCCGACCACCAGCACGTCGGGGTCGGCACGGCCCGGCGTCGTCATCAGTCGCCGCCGGTCAGAGCGTCACGACGAAGAAGCAGGTGGGCAGGTTCACCACGACCCGCTCCCAGATCTCGGCACGCAGCGCCACCCCGGGTTCGGCGAACGTGCCCGGCGGCGGCTCGGCGAACCCGATGGTGGACCGGCCGGCGTCGAACAGCAGCGCGCCGTGGCCGAAGTCGCCGACGATCGCGGTGCCCGGATCGACGAGCCGGGTACGCACGATGAACACGCCGTTGTCCTCCACGTCCCGCATCAGCGAGCCGCTGCCCAGCAGCCGGTAGTAGTCGGCCGGGTTGATGATCAGCCCGTCGGCGGTGCTGCCCATCTGCTCGACCTCGTTGCACGCGGCCAGGATGGTGGACGCGAACGGCCCCGGGTCGGTGAGCCGGCCCAGGTCCGGCATGGTCAGCAGCCCGCCCTCGCCGCGCAGGATGGTGTGGTTCTCGGCCGTCGCCAGCCGCACCACCAGCCGGTAGTCGATGAACTGCGCGAAGCTGACCGGATCCTCCCACAGCGTGTCCGGCACCTGCACCCACGCGGTGGTGGTGAGCAGCGGCGGGATGGGGGAGCGGTGGCAGTGGTTGGCCGCCTCCCGGCGCAGGTCCGCGCCGTCCACCGCCGGATCGTCCGGGCGGGGCGGGCTCTCGTGCCAGTAGTAGTCCTGCGGATCCCGGGACAGGTCCACCACCTTGAGCATGTTCCGCGACGGGTAGCGGGGCTTGCGCCGGGAACTGGTGAGCGAGTCGGTGATCGTCACGTCGTAGTCGACGCTGGTGTCGAAGCCGTCCTTGGCGAACGCCTCGACGAACGTCGCGCCGGGCGACATCTGCGTCTTCCGCTCGGCGACCACCTCGGCGATCGTCCGCTTCACGGTGTCGGTGCGCTGCGACATCTGCTGTCCCTCCCTCAGGCCGGCTTGCGGGCGACGAACATGCCCCAGCCGAACTCGCCCCTGTCGATCGCCGCCTGGATCTCGTCGCACGAGTCGGCGAAGCCGAGGATCCAGGTCCGCGCCGCCTCGTCCGCCGTCGTCTCCGCGCGCTCCCGGGCGGTGCGGCCCAGCACGCGGTACGTCTGCCTGATGTGCGCG
This sequence comes from Micromonospora sp. AB353, assembly GCF_049538395.1. NCBI lineage: Bacteria > Bacillati > Actinomycetota > Actinomycetes > Micromonosporales > Micromonosporaceae > Micromonospora > Micromonospora sp. AB353. Next base: position 57,882 of record NZ_JBMVFV010000002.1, read on the forward strand.
TCGAGACTGCGCGCGACGACGTCCACGAACCCGGCCTCGCTCAGCGCCCGGCGGTAGCCGTCGAGCGAGTAGCCGTCGTTCCAGCGCACCCGGTCGTAGACGTGCCGGCGGGCCGCCTCGCCGATCCGCTCGGTGGGCTGGAGGAAGTCGGACACCGCGAGCACCCCGCCGGGGGCGAGCACCCGGAACATCTCGGCGTGGCTGCGCGGCTTGTCCGGCACCAGGAACAGCGCGTCCTGACTGACCACGTGCGTGAACGTGCCGTCGTCGTACGGCAGGGCGGTGGCCGAGCCGTGCCGGAACGACACCGGGAGCGAGGCGCCCCGCTCGGCGCGCCGCTGCTCGGCGAAGCGCACCCGCTCGATGCTCAGGTCCAGCCCTTCGCCCCGGCATCCGGTGCGCTCGGCCAGGCGCAGCAGGAAGTTGCCGCAGCCGCAGCCCACGTCGAGCACGTTCGCCGAGGCGTCGATCCCGGCGTCGGCGGCGAGGATGTCGGAGGTCCGGTCGGCCGCCGCGTGGTAGTCGCCGTCGTCCTCCCCGGTGAAGTAGCCGGTGTGCAGCACGCCCTCGCTGTCCCAGAAGCTGAGGTACGTCTGCGTGGTCTGGTCGAAGAACTCGGACACGTCCCGCTCGGTGAACCGGCTGGTCGTGGACATGGGCACTCCCTTGTGCGGCGGTCGGTGGGTCAGGCGTAGGTGTCCTTGCGGACGCCGGTGAGGTGGGGCAGGTCGGGGCCGGTGGCGGCGGCGCCGCCGTCGATCAGGTGCACCCCGGCGGTCACGTACGACGCGCGTTCACCGGCCAGGAACGCGGCCACCGCGGCGACCTCCTCTGGCCGGGCCAGCCGGCCGACGGCGCTGTGGTGGCCCATCGCGGCCAGCCGCGCCTCGACGTCGCCGTCCGCACCGGCGAGCCGGGCCGCGGCGCGTTCCATCGGTGGAGTCCGCACCCCGCCGGGCGCCAGCACGTTCACGGTGATGCCGTCGCGGCCCACGTCGACGGCGAGGCCCTGGGCGAAGCGGACCAGCGCCGCCCGGGTCACCCCGGACAGCACGAGCGGGCCGATCGGCACGCAGGCGGTCTCGGAGGCCACCAGCAGCAGCCGGCCCCAGCCGGCGGCGCGCATGTGCGGCAGCGCGGCGAGCGACACCGCTATCGCCGGCAGCAGCACCCGGTCGACGGCCGCCCGGTAGTCGTCGGTGCCGAAGCCGGTGGCGGTGCCCACGGGTGGGCTACCGCCGCTGACCAGCAGCACGTCCACGCCGCCCAGTTCGGCGGCGACCCGGTCCACCCAGCGGGCGGCGGCGCCGGTGTCGGCGAGGTCCACGCCGGTCGCGCTGACCCGGCCGGAGGCCACCGCCGTCAGCTCCCGCTCGGCGGCGGCCAGCCGCTGCGGGTCACGCCCGCAGACCGCCACGTGCGCGCCCTCCGCGGCGAACTCCTTCGCGCAGGCCAGCCCGATGCCGCTGGTTCCGCCGGCGACGAGCGCCACCCGGCCCTTGAGCCCCAGATCCACGTCCTCACCTCTCCGTCTCGCCGACGCGGGCCGCCGCGCCGGGGTACGCCGGGTCGCCGTCCGGCCCGCCAGACCGGTAGCCGTACCGAGTGGACAGTGGCCAGGCCAGCGCCGCCACGGCGAGCCGCTGCCGGCCGGTCAGCGTGCGCCGCCAGCCGTCGTCACGGTCCCGGATCACGGTCGGGCCGGTCCGGAACCGGTCCGGGTTGCCGGTGACCGTGTGGTTGCCGCGCAGCTCGACGGTCCGCTCCCGCACCGGGTTGGCCGCCGGATCCACGCCCACCAGCCGCAGCAGGTCGCCGATCGTGCCGGCCGGGTCGGCGGTGAAGTCCTCGTAGCGCAGGAACGCCGACCGGTCCGGGTACCGCCTGTTAATGGCCGCCGACGCGAGGTTGAACCCGTGCCAGTACGCAGTGCTGCGCGCCGCCGACATCGCGTAGACGTACTCCTTCGGCTCCCGCCACGAGTGCGCCACCGCACGCGGGTCGCGCACCAGGTGCAGCCAGTACGCCTCGACGCCCGGCACGTGCGGCAGCAACGCCGACTCGCCGGGGATCTTGGTGCTGTCCACGATGACGCGGGCACCGGTGCGCGCGGCCACCTCCCGGTAGACCGCGCCGAGCAGCTCGGCGTGCGCCCGGGTGTCCGCGTCGTACGCGCCCCGGCGCAGCATCCGCCACGTGTGCCGGGTCCGCAGCCGGGCCCGTTGCCGCCGGATCACCTCGGCGGCGTGCGTGTCCGCCGACGTCCCGGCCGGACGGCCCAGCGGCAGCACCGCGGACCACAGCGGACACGTGGTCAGCGCGGCGCCGCAGCCGCACCTGTCGTTCACTCCGCGCCCGGTCGAGTTCTTCCACAGGAAGTGCAGCTCACCGACGTGCACCACACCGGGTGCCTCGCCGAGGACGTTGCCGATGATGGTGCTGCCGTTCCGGCACCAGCCGTTGACACTCAGGACGGTCACCGGTGTGCTCATGCCGCGCGTACCTCCGCCGGAGCCGGCGCGGGCGCGACCCGGCCGATGCGCAGCGCCATCGCGGCGGCGACGGCCGCGCCGGCCGCGCCCGCGACGAACACCGCCGGATAGCCGAGACCGGCCGCGACCAGGCCGGTCGCCGGCCCCCACACCGCAAGACCCAGATCCCAGAACGAGGTGTACGCCCCGATCGCCGCGCCCTGCCGCGCCGGGTCGGTGCGGTTCATCACCATCAGCGCCAGCGACGGGTGCAGCAGGGAGAACCCGACGCCCATCACCACGCTGCCGGCCACCGCCACCGGCAGGTTCGGCGCTACCGCGATGACCAGCAGGCCGACCGCCTCGCCCACCCCGCACCAGGTGGCCACCCGGCGCGGGCCGAGGCGGTCCGGCAGGTGCCCGATGACGAGGCGGGTGCCGGCGTACACGGCGCTGAAGACGCTCAGCACCACCACGCCGTGGCCGATGCCCCGCGTGTCCAGGTGCAGCACGACGAACGCGGCCAGGCCCGCGTACCCGGCGGCGCCGAAGGTGAGCGCGATGCCGGGCAGCAGCGCCGGGCGCAGCAGCAGCCCGGCGCCCTTCGCCGCGGGTGCGGCACGCGCCGGCGCGGGCACCAGCGCGACGAGCGCCGCGCCGACCGCCGGGGCGGCCGCGCTGAGCAGCCACACCGCTTGATAGCCGGCCTGCTGCACGGTGGCGCCGAGGAACGTGCCGGCGGAGATGCCGCCCCACATGCTCACCCCGTACAGGCCGATGAGCTGACCGCGCCGCTCGTGCGGGGCGAGCTGCACGATCCACACCGCACCGGCGGTGAACAGCGCCGCCTCACCGGCGCCGAGCAGCAGCCGGACCGCGACCAGCGCGGGCACGCTCAGCGGGGCCAGGTAGAGCAGGCCGCCGCCGGCCACCACGAGCGCCCCGGCCAGCATCACCGTGCGGTGGCCGTGCCGGTCGGCGAGCGCGCCCGCGACCGGCCGGACCAGCAGCGCGGTCACCGCGGTCACCGTGACCACCACGCCGACGGTGAGGTCACCGGCGTCGTGCCGTTCGCGCAGGAAGCCGGGCAGCACCGGGATCACCGCTGTCAGTCCGAGGTAGCCGGTGAACAGTCCGCCGAGCAGCCCGGCCAGCGCGAGCCGGGGCAGCGGCCGGGCCGGGCTGGGCGCGCCGGTCACGAGCCGACCAGGGCGGTCTCACGGGCGGCGGCGACCTTGCGGACCGCGCGGACCAGGTCGTCGCAGTCCTCGGACGTGAGGTTCGACGACAGCGGCACGTCGACGGTCTCGGTCAGCAGCCGTGCGGTGCGCGGCAGCGTCGCGCGGATCTCGCCCGGGTCGGCGCTGTCGTACAGGAACCGCCAGTTCCAGAACGCCCGCACGTTCAGATCGTCGTCGGCGCCGATGTTGCGGGCGTCGATCCCCTCCGCCCGCAGCGCGCGGGCGAACCAGCCCGCGTCGCCCCAGCCCGCGTCGCCGCCGGGCACGCGGAACACGAACGCCTCCCCGAGGTACGCCCCGGGCGCGACCGGCCGCCGCACCGCGATCCCGGGCAGCCCGGCCAGGGCGGCGCTGACGTGCGCGTAGTTGCGGTGGAACAGCGCCAGCCGCTGTGGCAGCCGGGTCAGCTCGGCGCGCAGCAGGGCCGCCCGGATCTCGTCCATCCGCAGGCTCAGCAGCGGCAGGTCCAGACCGGTCAGCGGCGGCTCGCCGTGCGGGAAGTGCCGCCGCAGCCGCCCCTCGTACGCCCCGGACAGCGCCACCGCCCGCGCGAACAGCGTGCTGTCGTCGGTGATGAGGAAGCCGCCCTCACCGCAGTTGAGCGCCTTGTCGGACTGGGTGCTGAACGCCCCGGCGGCCCCGAACGTGCCGAGCTTGCGCCCGTTGAGTTCGGCGCCGAGTGCCGGCACCGCGTCCTCGATGAGCGGCACGCCCATCTCGGCGGCGAACGCGGACAGCGCCTCGACGTCGGCGGCGAAGCCGCGCATGTGGACGACCATGACGGCGCGGATCTCGGGCCGCCAGCGGCGGCGCAGGTCGTCGAGGTCCATCCGCAGGTCGTCGTCCACCTCGACCAGTAATGGCCGGCAACCGGCCAGCACAATGGCGCTGGGGGTGGCGACGAAAGTGAATCCGGGGCAGGCCACCAATGAGCCCGGTGGCACTCCGGCGCCCATCAGGGCAAGCGCCAGTGCGGCGGTACCGCTGGAAACGGCCAGCGCGTGCCGGGTGCCGAAATAACGACACAGTTCGTCCTCGAACCGCCCGCATTCGGTTTCATGAGGCGGCCGGTGGTCATATCGGAAGTAGAGGTGACTGCGGACGGCGCGAATAGCCGCGTCCTCGTCCTCGCTGTGCACGAACACCGCGCCCTTGTCGTACGTCGGCCAGGGCGTACGCCGCACCGGCTGCCCGCCCTGCAAGGCGAGCTGTTCGGGCAGCTCAGAGCCGTTCTGCACCGGCCTCGACGGGCTCGGTGCGGGAGCGTCGTTGTTCCCGTCCACCGGCGGACTCCTCGGGCGAGCGGCGACAATTCCTATTTGCTCGGTAGGATTGGCCGGGGTGCGCGCCGGGCATGGTCGCCCGGCGGAATCGCGGTCCCGGCGCGATCCCGTCGAGGGGTAAGAAATGCCACCAGATCCGACATTCATGGTACGTCGATCCAGCGAGAGTAATGATTGTCGTCGATCCCGTACGCGTCAACAGATAGACGTGAATATGTTCGGCGCCGGGCCGTGCCGACAGTGGACTATGCGGAATTGTCGCTGCCGGCCCGCTGATCCGCCGCTGCGGCGCCTCGCCTCCCGCCGCCGAACGTGGCGCCACCCCGTCGGGGCTTGGTCGCACCGGGCTCGATCGTGTGCGGCCTGGTTGCACGCGCCCGATCGGGCGGGATCCGGTCGTGCCGGGGTCCGGCCGCCGCCTGGATCGGCCGTCACCGAAAGTAACCTCCGCGGCTCCGGGGCGGAACTCACCCCGCGCCCTTTGCTCTGCAGCCATCGGCGCATCGGTGACTCACGGCCACTGCTGCGTACGTGGCTGCAGAGCAAAGGGCGCGATGGGGTATGCGTCCAGCTCTCGACTCTCCGCGCATCGTCGCTGTTCAGGAGCATGTGGCGGACAATTCAACCCATTCGACCCCGGAAATCTCCGTCACCCTCCGTGATTCGCCGCCGACTCGGGCTGCTGTAACGGAAAGTTACCCGCAAGGGTGGGCGCGGGGCGTCGAGACCCGGCCTGACGAGGCCGGTGGATCAGGCGGCTCGCCAGTCCCGAACCATCGCGGCCACAGTGGCGTACCGCTGCGCCGGATCGGACCGGCCGGCCCGGTCGGCCACCGCGCGCTCGGCGGCCGTGCCCCGCCAGCCGGACGGGCCGTCGAGCAGGTGGTGCAGCGTACGACCCAGCGCGTGGACCGTGGTGCGCTCGTCGATCGTCGCGCCCCGGGTCAGCTCCTCGGGCGACAGGTAACGACGGGAGCCGGGCAGCCGGTCGGAGTCGAGCACGAACGGCCCCGGGCGGTACTCGTCCAGGTCGATCAGCCGCATCAGGTGGGCGTCGAAGTCGTAGAGGAAGCATCCGTCGTACAGGTCGACCGCGACGTACCCGGCCGCGCTCACGGCCAGGTGGGCGTCGAGGACGATGTCCAGTGCGGCGCGTACCTCGGCGACCGGCAGCCGCTGGAAGCGGGCCAGCCCGCTCCGGTCGCTGCCGCCACCGGTGGTGGCGTGGTTGAGCACGACGCCGTCGCACCACGGGTACACCAGTGTCGGGCCGTCGGTGCCGTCGCGGACCAGCTCGGGCCGGACCACTGCCGGGTGCCGGACCGCGGCGTGCAGGCCCAGCGCGCGGGTCAGCGACTCACGCGCCGCGGGCGTCCCGGCCCGCTTCACGAACCAGCGCCGGCCCGCCGGACCGCGCCGGGTCATCGCGGCTGGTCCACCACCTCGATGACGTCGGCCGGCGCGCGGCGCGGCGCCGGCGGCAGCTCCGCGTCCGGGCCCCAGCCGACGCGTACCACCAGGTACGGGTCACCGATGCCGGCCAGCAGGTCGCGCATCATCCGGCGCGGCCAGGCCAGCTCCACGGCGTCGCTGAGCGGCGCGCTGGCCAGCCCCTCGGCGGTGGCGGTGAGCAGCAGCGCCGACAGCGCCTCGCCGCCACGCAGCCAGGCGGCCGGCTCGTCGGACTCGCCGAACAGGATCAGGTACGCCGCGCCCCGGTCGAAGTCCGCGCCCGCGCTGAGCCCGGCCGCCCCACCGGGGGCGTAGTCGCGCACCGGCACCCGGCGCGGGGACGGCCGCACGGCGGTGGCGGCGGGCACCCCGTCGCCGCTGCCCTCCGGGCGGTGGGTCCAGCGGTGCAGCTCCTCCCGGTACGCGGGGTCGGCCAGCTCCGCGTCGGCGGCGCGACCGGTGGAGACGGCGAGCATCGGCATCTGGTCCGGCCGGACCACGTGCAGGTGCGCGCCCTCGGCCTCCACGGCGTCCCCGAGACGGGCCAGCACCGCCTCCGGCACCGGCCGGTCCCCGTACGCCCGCCGGTCGGTGCGGCGGCGCGGAATGGCGTCGACCAGGCGGCCCGCCGGCACGTCCAGGTCGGCCGGGCCGGTGGTACGCACCCGGGCCAGCAGCGACGGGTCGGCCGGGTCGGGCAGCCGCTCCACGGTGACCGCCCAGCCGACCGCCGTCAGCGACACGCGCGCGTGGTGCAGGGCGGCCCCGCAGCTCAGCATCAGCAGCCGGCCGTCCGGGTCGGTGTGGGCGAGTTGCCGGTCCGCGTCGGCGCGCAGCTCCAGCGCGTCGCCGGTGACCCGCCAGCGCCAGGGCTGGGTGTTGAACACCGACGGGGCGTGCAGGGACTGCCGGGCGGCCGCCTCCAGCACCCGTACTCTCGGGTCCTGCTCGGTGCGGGTCGATGAGCTGTTCATGGCGGCCCTCCTGGTTGCTCGTCCCCTTCCGACCCTGCTCGCCGCCGTCGCGGGCGGACAGGGCCGGAGGTCCCGGCCGCACCGGGCCGTGCGCCCCGGCGCGGCGTCAGGCCTCCTCCGGCTCCGGGGGTACGGCCAGAGCGATGGTCAGGTCGAGGACCGTTGCCGGGTCGTGCAGCCGGTCGCCGAACAGCTCCCGCAGCTTGCCCATCCGGTAGCGGACGGTCTGCGGGTGCACGAACAGGTCGGCCGCCACGTCGTCGCGGCGTCCCTGGTGCAGCAGCCACGACCGCAGCGTCTCGGCGAGCCGCTGCGCGGTGGCCGGGGGCAGCGCGGCCAGCGGTGCGAGCGCCTGCGCGCGCAGGTCGGCCAGGGCCTCCGGGTCCATGCTGAGCAGCAGCGTCGCCAGGTGGCGCTCGGTGTCGACAGGTCCGGCGTCCACCTCGCCGAGGCCGAGCGCGAGCGCCCGGGTGGCCCGCTGGTACGACGCGGCGACCCGGTGCCAGGGCCGGGCCGGGCCGAGCACCGCCCGGTGCCCGTGCAGCAGCCGGGTGAGCTGGCGGCGCCGCCCGCCGTGCATGTCCGGCACCAGCAGTACGGCCAGCTCCTCGACCGAATTCACGCCGGGCAGGTCCTCGCCGCTCTCCAGGGTGTACGGGCTGAGCAGCGCCAGCACCGCGCGCAGGTGCCGGCGCGGCAGCAGCACCACCGTGAGGGTCTGCGGCGGCGGCCAGTCGGCGCGCTCCGCGCTGCGCCGCAACGACTCCTCCGGCTCGCCCGCCAGCAACTGCTGGGTGAGCCGCTCCAGGCTGCGGCGGCGCATCCGGCCGGCGCTTGCGAGCTCGTCGGCGTGCCCGGCCACGCTCGCCGCGGACAGCTCGTCGATGTAGGCGAACATCAGCTCGGCGAACTCGGCCACCGTCTCGGCGGCCAGCCCGCTGCGGACCGTCGTGGTCGACACCTCGCGCCAGGCCACCCGGGCGCCCACCCGGTACGCGGCCAGCAGCGCGTCCATGCTGCGCCCCGAGCGGGCCTCGCCGCTGCCCAGCGCGTACGCGGCCTCCAGCGCCGGGGCCAGGGGAGTGCTCGGGTCGAACGCCTGGGTACCCTCGATGAGCTGCAGGAACGTGCCGAGCGCGATGCGTACCGCGTTTTCGATCTTCGCCCGCATGGCCCCGGTGAGCGCGCCGGAGTAGTCAGGCACCTCGGCGGTGATCGCGGAGACCGTCCGCTCGGCCACCATCGGCAGCCGGGCGCGCAGCGTCTCCGCCACCCCGGCGTCGAGGTTGAGGTGCGCGGCGCGCTGCCCCGTGCCGGCCTCCGACGTCATGTTGTTCCCTCCGAACAAAAACCTGCGGCTGTTTCACCTTTGCCGGTCAAGATGTTATGCGATCGGGCGGTCACGCTGGTCATATGACCACAACTGCCCCCCGCCGCCCCCAGAAGGTCTCCTTCCGGGACAGGCTGCTGCGGCTGGCCGGAACGGTCACCACACCGGTGCTGCCCGACGACTATCTCGACCTGATCGCGCCGCTGCGCGCGGGCGCCCCGCTGCGCGGCAAGATCGTTGCGATCCGCCCGCAGACCCGCGACGCGGCGACGCTGGTGATCCAGCCCGGCCGCGCCTGGCAGGGCCACACGCCCGGGCAGTACATCCGCCTCGGCGTGGACGTCGACGGGGTGCGGCAGTGGCGCGCGTACTCGCTCACCTCGCCGCCGGACGCCACCGACGGCCGGATCTCCGTCACCGTGAAGGCGATCCCCGACGGCAAGGTCAGCAACCACCTCGTACGCCGGCTCCGGCCCGGCACGATCGTGCACCTCGACCAGGCCCAGGGCGAGTTCGTACTGCCCGTCGCGACGCCCGAGCGCGTCCTGTTCCTCACCGCCGGCAGCGGCATCACCCCGGTCATGGGGATGCTGCGCTCCGGGCTGGCCGACCGGGCCGACGTGGTGCTCGTGCACTCCGCGCCCACCCGCGACGACGTCATCTTCGGTACGGAACTACGCGCGCTCGCCGACCGCGGCGCGCTGCGTCTGGTCGAGCGGCACACCGACAGCGACGGCCTGCTCGACGTCGCCGAACTGGCCGACCTGGTGCCCGACCACCTCGACCGGGAGACCTGGGCGTGCGGGCCGATCGGCATGCTCGACGCGGTCGAGGGCTACTGGTCCTCGAACGGTCTCGTCGAGCGGTTGCACACCGAGCGGTTCCGCCCGACGGTGATCACGCCGGGCGAGGGAGGCACGGTGACCTTCACCGGCGCGGGCGTGACAGTCGAGTCCGACGGCGCCACCACACTGCTCGACGCGGGGGAGAACGCCGGAGTGCTGATGCCTTCCGGGTGCCGGATGGGCATCTGCTTCGGCTGCGTCGTACCGCTGCGCCAGGGCGCTGTCCGCGACCTGCGCAACGGCGACGTCACCACTGCCGTACCGGGGGACGGCGTGCTGGTCCAGACGTGCGTGTCGGCCGCCGCCGGTACCTGCGACATCGATCTCTGACAGGAGCCACCCACGTGACCGTCATCCAGAAGAAGGCCGTCAACCCGATCGCCCACCTGAGCGCCGAGGACATCGAGATCATCGGCAAGGAACTGGACGCGATCCGGGACCGGGTCCTCGCCGACCGGGGGGAGCGGGACGCCCGCTACATCCGCAAGGTGGTCAAGACCCAGCGGACACTGGAGATGAGCAGCCGTGCGGTGCTGCTGTTCTCGCTGTTCCCGCCGGCCTGGATCGTCGGTACGGCCGGGCTCACGGTCGCCAAGATCCTGGAGAACATGGAGATCGGGCACAACGTCCTGCACGGCCAGTGGGACTGGATGCGCGACCCGAAGATCCACTCCACCACCTGGGAGTGGGACCACGTCTCCCCGGCCGACCAGTGGAAGCAGTCGCACAACGAGCTGCACCACCGGTACACCAACGTGGTCGGCAAGGACAACGACCTCGGCTACGGCATCATGCGCGTCGACGAGGACCAGCCGTGGCACCCGATGCACCTCGGGCAGCCGCTGTGGAACCTGATCAACGCCATGTTCTTCGAGTACGGCATCGCCGCGTACGACATGGAGCTCGGCGACCACCTCAAGCAGCGCAAGCTGAAGGACCCCACGTTCCGGGCCAAGGCGAAGGCCGTCGGGCGCAAGATCCGCCGCCAGGTACTCAAGGACTACGTGGTGCACCCGCTGCTGTCCGGCCCGTCGTTCCTGTCCACGCTCGCCGCCACGTTCACCGCGAACCTGCTGCGCAACGTGTGGAGCCACTCGGTGATCATGTGCGGGCACTTCCCCAACGGGGTGGAGACGTTCGAGAAGACCTCCATCGACGGCGAGACCCGCGGTGAGTGGTACCTGCGGCAGATGCTCGGCTCGGCCAACATCAGCGGCAGCCGGCTGCTGCACATCATGACCGGCAACCTGTCGTACCAGATCGAGCACCACCTCTTCCCCGACCTGCCCAGCAACCGCTACCAGGAGATCGCCCCGCAGGTACGGGCGCTGTTCGACAGGTACGGCCTGCACTACACCACCGGCCCGCTGCCCAAGCAGGTCGCCTCCGCCTGGTGGAAGGTCATCCGCCTGTCGCTGCCCAACCGCAAGGACAGCCGGCAGCCGATCGCCCCGGCCCCGCTGGCCTCCTCCGGCACGGCCTGACCCGCCCGTTCGGTGCACGGCCGGTGAACTTCCCCCGGCCGGCACCCGACCATCGCCTGCACAGTCGGCGTCACCGCAGCTCAGAGCCCGTTTCGCGGCCGTCGGGACGGTCCCGTGCCCCCGTACACTCGCGCCCGTCCGGGCGTACGGGTGAAGGGTGGAACGCCGATGCGGCGCGTGGTCATGCTCGTCGACAACGCGGTCGAGGGTGACTCGCGGGTGCAGAAGGCGGCCCGCTCGGCCGCCGACGCCGGCTGGGACGTCACGCTGATCGGCTGCGCCCACATCGACGCCGAACGCCGCTGGCGGCTCGGCGACGCCGAGGTCCGCGTCCTGCCGCTCGCCGCTTCACCGGCCGTCGTCGCCGGCCCGCGCGGCGGTTCCGCTTCGGGTGGCCGTGCGGGTTCGCGCGACGGCTTCGCGAGCCTGGGCGGCGTGTCCGGGCTGCGGGCTCGGCTGGTGGCCCGGGGCGGGCTGCCGCTGCGCGCGGCCCGGCTGGCCCGCCGGCCGGTCGAGCACGCCCAGGTCCGCTACTGGCGGGCCCGGCTGCGCGACGGGGCCTGGCGGCGGCTGGAGCCGGGGCTCTGGGACTACGAACGGGTCGCCGGACCGGTCATCGACGAGCTGCGGCCCGAGCTGATCCACGCGCACGACTTCCGGATGCTCGGCGTGGCCGCCCGCGCGGTGGACCGCGCCCGCGAGCAGGGGCGCGAGGTGAAGCTGGTCTGGGACGCGCACGAGTGGCTGCCCGGCGCGCGACCGCGCCGCGACAACGCCCGGTGGCTGCCCGCGCACCTCGGCTACGTCCGCGAGTACGTCGGTCACGCCGACGCGGTCGTCACGGTCTCCGACATGCTCGCCGACCTGCTGGTACGCGACCACGCCCTGCCCGAGCGCCCCACCGTGATCCTGAACGCCCCGGTCGCCGCCACCACGGAGATGTCCGCTCCTGACCTGCGGGAGCGTTGCGGCCTGTCCCCGGGCACGCCGCTGCTCGTCTACAGCGGGGCGATGGCCGTCCAGCGCGGCGTGGACACGGTGGTCGAGGCGTTGCCGCTGCTGCCCGGCGTACACCTGGCGCTCGTCGTCGCCGACCCGGACGCCGCCTACGTCCGCCAGGTCGTCGCCCGCGCGGCCCGGCATCAGGTGGGCGACCGGGTGCACGTGCTGCCGTACGTGCCGCACCGCCGGCTCGTCGCGTTCCTCGCCACCGCCGACATCGGGCTGATCCCGCTGCACCACTGGCCCAACCACGAGATCGCGCTGATCACCAAGTTCTTCGAGTACGCGCACGCGCGGCTGCCGATCGTGGTCAGCGACGTCCGCACCATGGCCGACACCGTCCGTGCCATCGGGCAGGGCGAGGTGTTCCGCGCCCGCGACGCCGCCGACCTGGCCCGCGCGGTACGGGTGGTGCTCGCGGACCCGGACCGGTACCGCGCCGCGTACGAGGGCCCGGACTCGCCGTTGCCCGGGTGGACGTGGGAGGCGCAGGCCGTACGCCTGGACGCCCTCTACCGCCGCCTGCTCACCCCCACCCGCTGACACCCGCGCCTCCGGGGGCCATGGTCAACTCCAGTTCGGCGAGGTGGTGGCATCCGAGTGCCGGTGACCCCGCCATTTCGGGGGAGTGGTGTCGATCTTGCGCGGGGCCGGGGTGCGGGGGCGCGCGGGGCACGCGGAAAAGGGCTGGGCGGGACGGTGCGGGCCGGGCTACCGTGGCGGCATGCAGAGCAGGCGCAATCTCACCGCCGCGGCCGCGCGAGCTTCCCGCTCGCCGGTTGCCGCCGCCTGACCTGCCCCACACCCACGCCGGCGACCGGAAACGGTCCGCCGGCGTCGTCGTGTCGACGCCAACGCGCGCGGCGGGCCGTCCGGTCACCCGTACCCGGAAGGCGCCCCGCCATGACACCCGACGACATCACCCGGACGTTCTTCGACCACTACCACCGGTACGACCATCAGCGTGCGCCGGAGAGCTCGCTCGTTCCGCCGCCCGGCGACCCGGTGCTGTTCACCACGTCCGGCATGCACCCGCTCACGCCGTACCTGCTGGGGCGCCCGCACCCCGGCGGACGGCGACTGGCGAACGTGCAGCGGTGCCTGCGCACCACGGACCTGGACGAGGTGGGCGACAGCACCCACCTCACCGTGTTCCAGATGCTCGGCTCGTGGTCGCTCGGCGACTACGACATCGTGACCAGCCTGCGCTGGGGCTTCGAGCTGCTCACCGACGGGTTCGGCATCCCGGCGGGGAGGCTGCACGCCACGGTCTTCGGCGGCGGCAACGGTGAAGGGCCGGACGACACCGCGCGCGACACCTGGACCGGGCTCGGCGTCCCGGTGGAGGCGCTGGGCGAGGACAACTGGTGGTCCAACGGCCCGACCGGCCCCTGCGGACCGGACTCGGAGATCTTCGTGTGGACCGGCGACGGCCCGCCCACCGGCACACCGAGCACCGACGCGCGGTGGGTGGAGGTGTGGAACCACGTGCAGATGCGCTACCACAGACACCCCGACGGCCGGCTCACGCCGCTACCGCACTCCAGCATCGACACCGGCATGGGCCTGGAACGGCTGGAGATGGTGCTGCGCGGCGACCGGTCCGTGTTCACCGGCGACGGGCTGCGGCAGTGGGTGGACGCGGTGCGCGACCGGTGGAACCTGCGCGGTGCGGACCTGCGCGTGGTCTCCGACCACCTGCGATCCGCGGTGGTCGTGCTCGGTGACGGGGTACGCCCCGGCAACACCGGCCGCGGGTACGTGCTGCGGCGGCTGCTGCGCCGCGCGCTCACGGTGTTGTGGCGCGACGATCCGGCGCGCACCCTGAACGATCTGCCACCCCAGGTGTACGGGGACACGCTGCGCCGCTTCCGCCAGCCGGTCGACGTCGGCTCGCTGCACGCGACGCTGGTGGACGAGGAACGCCGCTTCCGGGGACTGCTGCGACGCGGACGGCCGATCGTGGACCGGGTACGGGCGCGCGGACCGCTGACCGAACGCGACTACCACTGGCTGCACGACACCCACGGGCTGCCCCGCGACCTGGTCGACGGCCTGCTCGCCGAGGCGAGCTGAACAGCGGCCGGGCGGGCGGCGGCCAGGTCAGCGGCGGCGGCGCAGCGGTGGCCGCCCGGCCGGGCCGGTGCCAGACTCGGAGGCGGACGCCACGCGAGGGAAGCGGACGCCGCCGCGAGGAGAGGGCTGCCGATGACCGAGGTACGGCCGGACGAGGAGACGGTGCCGCTGCTCGGCGCCGAGGTGCGCATCGCCGACGCCGCCGGGCTGCTCGCCGCCGCCGTCGACGGGCCGGTGGAACTGCTCGTCGACGGCGACTTCCCGGCCCCGGTGCGGGAGGTCCGCTGCACCGTGCGCGCCGACACCGCCGCCGAGCCGCCGGTGCACCGCTTCGAGGCGTACCTGCGGGTGGAGGCCGCACCGGCGGGCCTGATCGCCCTCGGGCTGGCCGGGCCGGTCGGCGTGCTGCTCGCCGAGCGGCTGGCCGCGCGCGGCGGCGACGGCCCGGCCGCCGCGGTGGGCCGGATCGCCGCGGAGGCCGGGCGGCGGATCTGGCCGCGGCCGGTCGCCACGCTCGTCGCGCCGCCGCGCGACCCGGCCGGCCGGGAGGTGCTGCGCGCCGCCGAGGAGGCCGGGCTGCGGCCCCGCGTCGACCAGGACAACGGGACGGTACGCATCCGCGCCGACGTACCAAGCGCGGAGGTGGATCCGGCGCACCTGCGGGCGATGCTGGGCCTGCTGCTCCAGGCCGTACGCGAGCTGTCCGGCGACAGCGAGGAGCCGACGGTGCTGCGCGGCCGGACGTACCTCGTGGGGCGGCGACCGGTCGCGACGGCCGGGCCGCGCAGCGCTGCGGTGACCCTCGACCAGGTCGGCGGCCTGCCCGACGTGGTCGCGCGGTTCCGCGAGGTGGCGGTGTCGTTCCGGCACCCGGCGGCGATGGCCCGCTGGGGCGCGCGCCGGCCGCAGGGCATCCTGATGTACGGGCCGCCCGGCACCGGCAAGACCATGCTGGCCCGGGCGCTCGCGAACGAGGTCGGCGCGGACTTCGTGGAGATCCGCACCCCGGAGATCCTGGACAAGTACCTCGGCGGCTCGGAACGCAACATCAAGCGCATCTTCCGGGAGGCCCGCCGCTACCGGCGGCCCACCGTGATGCTGTTCGACGAGTTCGACTCGATCATCAGCTACGCCGGTGCCGGCGGCGACGCGGCCAGCCAGGCCGTCAACGCCGTCGCGGGCATCTTCAAGCAGGAGATGAACACGCTTTTCGAGGAGAACCCCGACGTCATCGTGGTCGCCACCACCAACTTCCCGCAGCGCGTCGACGCCTCGCTGATCCGCTCCGGCCGCTTCGACCTGAAGATCGCCATTCCGGCGCCGGACGAGACCGGACGCGCGGAGATCCTCACCAAGATGATCCGCGAGCTGATCGAGCGGCACGAGCGGCCGGGCTTCCGGATGTTCGCCGACGACCTCGACCCGGCCGCGCTCGCCGCCGACACGGCCGGGCTGACCGGCGCGGACCTGCGGGAGGCGCTGCGCCGGGTGCAACTCGCCAAGGCACTCCGGGAGGCGGCGGAGGGTGCGCCACCGGCTCCGATCGGTCAGGATGACCTGCGGGAGGCCGTCGCCGGGTTGCGCCGCGGCTGACCGGAAGGAGTCCACGTTGTCCTCGTCCGATCTGCTGCTGTCCCGCCGTGACCTCGCGTTCCTGCTGCACGACTGGCTGGACGTGACCCGGCTGACCGAGCGGCCCCGCTACGCCGAGCACACCCGGGAAACCGTCGACGAGGTGCTCGACCTCGCCGCCCGGGTCGCCGCCGAACGGTTCGCCCCGCACAACCGGGCCGCCGACACCGGCGAGCCCACGTTCGACGGGCAGCGCGTGCGGACCATCCCGCAGGTGAAGGCCGCCCTGGAGGCGTTCGCCGAGACCGGGCTGTTCGCCGCCACCATGGACGAGTCGGTCGGCGGCCTGCAACTGCCGCACGCGGTGGCCGCCGCCGCCTTCGCCTGGTTCCAGGCCGCGAACGTGGGCACGTCGGCGTACCCGATGCTGACCCTCGGCAACGCCAACCTCCTGCTCGCCCACGGCAGCGCCGAGCAGATCGACACCTGGGTCCGCCCGATGGTCGAGGGCCGGTTCTTCGGCACCATGTGCCTGTCCGAGCCACAGGCCGGCAGCTCCCTGACCGACCTCACCACGCGGGCCGAGCCGCAGGACGACGGCACGTACCGGATCGTCGGCACCAAGATGTGGATCTCCGGCGGCGACCACGAACTGGCCGAGAACATCGTCCACCTGGTCCTCGCCCGCATCCCCGGCGCACCGCCCGGCGTCAAGGGCCTGTCGCTGTTCATCGTGCCGAAGGTGCTGCTCGACGACGACGGCAATCTCGGACCGCGCAACGACGTGGTGCTGGTCGGCCTCAACCACAAGCTCGGCTACCGCGGCACCACGAACACGCTGCTGAACTTCGGCGAGGGCGTGCACCGGCCGTACGGGCGGGCCGGGGCGGTCGGCTACCTGGTGGGGCAGCCGCACCAGGGGCTCGCGGTCATGTTCCACATGATGAACGAGGCGCGCATCGGTATCGGGGCCGGTGCCACGGCGCTCGGCTACACCGCGTACCTGAAGTCCGTCGCGTACGCCCGGCAACGTCCGCAGGGCCGCCCGGTCGCCGACAAGGACCCCACCACGCCGCAGGTGCCGATCGTGGCCCACCCCGACGTACGCCGGATGCTGCTGGCCCAGAAGAGCTACGTGGAGGGCGCGCTCGCGCTGGTGCTCTACTGCGGACGGCTGCTCGACGAGCAGAAGACCGCGCCCGCCGAGGCCGACCGCGAACGGGCACAACTGCTGCTGGACCTGCTCACCCCGATCACCAAGAGCTGGCCGGCGCAGTGGTGCCTGGCCGCCAACGACCTGGCCATCCAGGTGCACGGCGGGTACGGCTACACCCGCGACTACGACGTCGAGCAGCACTGGCGCGACAACCGGCTCAACGCCATCCACGAGGGCACCCACGGCATCCAGGCCCTGGACCTGCTCGGCCGCAAGGTCACCATGCGCGACGGCGCCGCGCTGGAACTGCTGCTGGAGACCATCCGCGGCACCGTCACCCGGGCGTGGAAGGCCGACGGGTTGGCCTCCGAGCTGGCCGGTCAGCTCGGCGCGGCGGTGGACCGGATCGCCGTGGTGACGCGGCGGTTGTGGGCCCCTGGTGATCCGGAACTGGCGCTGGCGAACGCGTCGGTGTACCTGGAGGCGGTCGGGCACGTGGTGATCGCGTGGATGTGGCTGGAGCAGGTGCTGGCGGTGGAGGCGCTGGGGTCGCCGGACGGGGCCGAGGGGGAGTTCCTGGCGGGGAAGAGGCAGGCGGCGCGGTACTTCTACCGGTGGGAGTTGCCGAAGGTGGGGGCGCAGTTCGACCTGCTGGAAGGGCTGGACCGGACGACGCTGGACATGCGGGAGAGCTGGTTCTGAGGATTGTCAGCCGACGTCTGGGCGGTTCTGACCGATGAACAGCGACTGCGCTGGACGTTCACGCCGTTCGCGCACGTCGGCCCGCTGGTATTCGGAATGACGCACGAGCAGGTGCGGGCTGCTGCGCACGGCGTCCTCGGTGTCGCTTGCTCCGACGGTTGGGCGGAGTTCTGGCTT
This sequence comes from Micromonospora sp. AB353, assembly GCF_049538395.1. Classification (NCBI taxonomy): domain Bacteria; kingdom Bacillati; phylum Actinomycetota; class Actinomycetes; order Micromonosporales; family Micromonosporaceae; genus Micromonospora; species Micromonospora sp. AB353. The sequence goes on from NZ_JBMVFV010000002.1 coordinate 75,647, forward strand.
GAGCGAAGTGCGGGCGCGGCGCCGGCCGGACCTGCGGTCACCACCTACTACGACGAGTCGAACGGCTTGGCCGGTGTCGCCGTCGACGCCCTGCGCGGGCCGCAGGTGACACTGGACGGATTGCGGCTGGTGGGACAGCGGCCCTCACGGCTGGAGGACGACTTCACCGAGCACCTCTCGGCGCACGGCCTCGAACTGAGGTATTCGCAGCACGCCGATCCGTGTTCGTCGCAGCTCGGGTTGGTGCTGCGGGCACAACGGGCCGGTGATGTGGTGCTGAGCCGCCCGGTGATGGTGGCGACAGCATGGGCCGAGGGCTGCTGGGACGTGAGCGAAGGCTGCATCCCGACTCGGGAATGGACGACGTTCGCGTCGTGAAAGGAAATCCTCGGCTCGGCACAGCCATAGACGAGGTGTAAAGTCTCAACTCCACGGTTCACCGTTGGCGCGCTCCTCGAAAGCGGGGTAACGGTTGAGAGGAATCGCGCGGTGGCTGGTAGCCACCGGTGCCAGCGCACTGCTGGTGGCAGCGACCTGGCTCGCGTGTCAGGTGTGGGCCGGCTTGGACGTACAGACTTCGGCAACCGTGGCGGCACTCGTATGTCCGGTCATCGGTGCGGCCCTGGCTGCGTGGGCCGGCCATTCGGGAGAGCAGAAGGCGGTAGCCGCCTCCGACCCGTCGAATGGACGTCGTGAGGTCGTCTACAACCTCCCGCCACGTAACCCGTCCTTCGTGGGACGAGACATTCAACTCGCGGCTTTCGAGAACGGCATCGAGGAGCGGACGTCGCCTGTCGTTCGGGTGCTCCATGGAATCGGCGGCGTCGGAAAGACCACGCTGAGCACCGAATACGCCTATCGTCGACTGGAGCGCTACGACCTCGTCTGGTGGATCGACGCGGAGAGGCCGTCGATGATCGGTGGCCAGCTGACGTCGCTGGGCGTCGCGGCCGGATGGGTGAAGACGGCGGCCGACATCCCGTCCGCTCTCCGCGAGGTGAGGCTCCAGTTCTCCCGCACCGATCGATGGCTGCTCATCTTCGACAATGCGGAGGATCCGGCCGCACTGGCGCAGTGGGTGCCCCAGGGGCCGGGGCACGTCATCATCACGTCCCGGAATCCCGCCTGGGAGCTGATGGGAGATCCGGTTGCGGTGGACCCGTTCTCGCGGGCCGAATCGGTGGCTCTCATGCGGCGTCTGTCGCCCACGTTGAGCAGCGCTGAGGCGAACGACATCGCCGGTCGTCTGGAAGACCTGCCCCTGGCGGTCGCCCAGGCGTGCTCCCTCATGAACGAGACAGGCATGTCCGCGGCGGAGTACCTCAAAGAGTTGGACCGCAACGGTAGGGACCTACTGGAGGACGGGCGTCTGCCCACGTACCCCACGCCGCTGACGCAGGTGGTGGTGACTGCTCTCCGGCGGATGGAGGAGGAATCCCCGGCGGCCGTACAGCTTCTCGAGATCTGTTCGATGATGGCGGCCGAGCCGATCCCCGTGGAGTTGTTCAGCCCGGAGGCGGCCGCCGTCCTGGAGGAGCCGCTGGCGGCGCAGTTGCAGACGACGCTGGGGATGCGCCGGACGCTCGGCTGGATCTCGCGCTACGGCCTGGCGCGGGTCGACGGGAAGTCGATTCTGCTGCACCGGCTCGTGCAACTGGTGATCAGCGGGAGCATCGACGCGGAACGCCGCCCGGAGATCCGCCGAAGGGCCGATGACGTCCTCGGGAACCTCTGCCCGGCCGACAGCAAGAGCACGTCGTCGTGGGAACTCTGGGACCGGCTGATGCCGCACCTGCTGGCGAGCGACCTCGTCGCGACCCGATCAACACCGCTGCGATTCGCCGCTCATGCGGCGGCCTGGTATCTGCTCGAGCGCGGCGAGCTGGAACGCGGGCAGGAGCTTGCCGCCAGCCTCTACGAGCACTGGCGGGTCTCCCTCGGGCCTGATGATCGGCAAACTCTTTCCGCCGGTCACACCGTGGGCGGTGCCCTCTGGCGGCAGGCACGGTACGCGGAGTGTCAGGCCATGGCTGTCGAGGTGTACAGGCGGAGCTGCCGAGCCTTCGGCGAGGACCAGCTGCTCACCCTCAACGCAGCGGATCTCTTCGCGTCCACCCTCCGTGAACTCGGGAAGCCCCGAGACGCGCGTGCCCTGCACGAGGACACCTTGCAGCGGAAAGCGAGGATCTTCGGCGAGGAGCACCTGGAGACACTGGGAACCGCGCACAACCTGGCTCTGGATTTCCGGGCACTCGGGCTGCACGAGGAGAGCCTTGCCCTCAACCAGGAGACCTACGTGCGTCGGCGGAGAGTGCTCGGCGACGACCATCCCCATACACTGCTCTCGGCCTACGACGTGGTGATCGATCTGGTTGCCGCCGGTCGCACCGCTGAGGCCCTGACCCTTTGCCGGGAGACGGTGAGGAAACGGGTCGAGGTGCTCGGGCAGGAGCATCCGGAGACGGTGAAGACGACGCGTCTCGCGGAACAGATCGTGTCGGCCGCGGAGGCGGAAGCCCGGTCCCGACTGCCTGGCTGACCGTTACCGGCCGGAGCCCGCCGGCCTGCCCGTCGACGATGTCACGCATGGCTTCGTGGTCCCGCCTTGGCCGCGTCGGCATCCTCGTCACGACTGCCGTCGTAGCGTGCGGCACTGACCACCGCCCCTTCACTCCGGAACCGGGGGCGGCAGCCCGAGAGGTCACTGTCGTCCGAGGAGAGCGGACCTACCCGGTGACCGCCGAGGTGACAGCCTGGAAGACCACCGTTCACCCGCGGGCGCCCGAGCGAGGTCCGGCGGTGCACTTCCACTACCGCTTCACCAGCGGCCGGGGCGGTGCGACAAACGGCACCGGTCCACCAGGCGGCTACCGCGCCGCCATGATGGCGAGGTGATCATCCCCGGATACCTGGACGGCTACGAACCGCCGATCCCGCGGTCGCCGCTGGTCGACGGGTCAGACCTGATGGCGCAGGCGACGTTCTGGCCCGCCTTCCTCGCCACCGTCGGCGGAGCCGCGTCGGCACCGGACGCCTTCGGCGTCGATCCAGCCGATCTGGAACCGATCGTCGACGCATTCCTCGACCCGGACCGATGGCCGGTGTTCTCGCTACCGGCTCGCCGAGGGCTGTCGCCTGCACGTCGTCCTGCGCAACTACGAGGGCGACGGGGGCGTCGACTACGTGCTCGACCCCGGCGACGGGTCGATCCCCCTCGCCGCGATGGAGGGACATTTCCGAGGGCCGGCGTTCGCCTGGCAGGAGGTGGTCGCCGCAGCGCGGCAGCCGGATCCGGACCACACGCCGGCCGAGCGGTTGCTCCTGCTCGTTCCGGCCTGTGCCGACAGCAGCCGCCCGGACACGGCGGTCGACATGACAGCGGAAGCCCTGACCACCCTCGGCGCCCGGTCCGGTGTGCGTCAGCTCAGTGAAGAACTGCTCACCAGCCCCAGGTACTGGGGGCCGTGCCGATGGACGTACGTGGACGACGTCCTCGTCGGCCTCGGATCGGCTACCTACCGCCGTCACGGAGGTGAACTGTCGCCGGAACAACTCCGCCTCGTCGCCGCCGCGCTCCAGCCTGGCGAAACCGGCATCAAGCGGTAGTCAGGGGAACCTGCTTGGCACCGACAGAGCCTCGTTCGCCGACTTGGTGCCGGACGCCGTCAGCCGGACGTCAGGTTCCATCGTGCGGGCAGGGTGTCACCGCACAGGGCCGTGGTGTCCTCTGACGTCTACGTCACGGGCGGGCTGGCGGGCGGATTCAACCATGCCATTGGAGCGCCGGTGAGGGCGACGTCGGCGAGACGATGGGCAGACGATGTCTTGAGCGCAGCTCGTGAGCTGTCGATCCAGCGCTGCACGTCCGCGACACCCTGATGCCGGTACTCGACCGCTTGGACGAGGCACTCCAACTTGTCCGCGTCGCGGGCCACGATGGCTTCCAGGGTTTCGCCGGCCTCGTACTCGGCGACGACAGCGGTGATCACGTCGGCTACGGCGGGCGGGCAGGCGGCGACCTGGTCGGCGGTGACGGCGGTGTTGGGTGCGGCCGTGAGATAGCGCTTGGCGATGTGGGGGATGTCGGTGATCCGGGTCTCCTGGGTGTCGTGCAGGACGCACAACATCGAGACGCGACCCGGGTCGGCGCCCTCCATGGCCGCGAGCATCATGCCGATGAGCGCCGTGCGGAACGAGTGTTCGGCGATCGACTCGGGGTGCTTCACTCCGGCGAACCACCATCCGGTGCGCGCTGCGCGCTTGAGCACGCCCGCCTCGAAAATGAAGCTCATGGCTCCCGCGTGCGGATCGTCGGTCATCGGAAGCGCCCTCCCATCCGGCGAGCTTGTCGATATCGCATCACCCTCGCCGTCTCGTCAGTCGATGGGGAGACGGTAGACGAGGTCGTATCGCCCGCCCGGTAGCACGATGTCGGCCGTCTCCACCGGCGTGCCGCTGGCTGTCGCTGATCGAAGGCTGACACGCTCCACGACCTCGTCGACCCGTACGCCGATGGTGTCCATGCGTGCGACGACGCCCTTGATCTCTCCGTCCTCGGGCCACTCGACCGGAGTGCCCTTGGTGAGGGCACGTGGCTCGTACGACACGGAGAGCTGTATCGGGTCGCCGTCGGCGAGGAAGCGGTATGACGTCCGCATCACCGGTGCGCCCGGCTCGATGCCGAGCCGGGCGGCAATCCGCTCATCGGCCCGCTCGTGTCGGCTTTCGTGCTCCCACGTGCCGTGCTGCCCGGCGTCGGCCGCATCGCGGGCGAACGGGGAAGTCGGGCCATCGGCGGAGCGAACGTCGCGGCCTCGGGCGTGACGGACCAGCCGGGTGGTGTCTCGCACGTAGACGCCGGATCCGGCGCGACCCTCCACAACGCCCTCGCCTTTCAGGACGGCGATGGCCCACTTGGCGACTGTCCGGCTCACCTCGTACTGGCGCATCAGGCCGGACTCGGACGGCACCTTCGCTCCAGCGGGGAGTTCTCCGGACAGGATCGCGGCACGTAGGTCGGCGGCGATCGTCAGGTAGGCAGGCGGCGTTGGCATGTCGGCGGCACCTCCGGTCAGCCCAACCAGTCGACCACAGAGCGCAGGGGAGCGGCAGGTAGGAGACGTCTCGACGTCAATGCAACAGCACCGATCCACGTACACTGGCGGACGGGTATGCCGGCTCACCGGCCGGTGCCGAAGTCCCAGCCCTCGTCCTGGGAGGCAGGCGAGACATGGCCAGCAAGGCCGACACGATCGGTGCCCGGATCCGCTACTGGCGGATGCGCCGTGGTGGGATGAGCCAGGCCGTTCTCGCCGGGCTCGCCGGGGCCAGCCAGTCCTACATCTCTCAGGTCGAGTCCGGCCGCAAGACGATTGACAGGCGCTCCACCCTGGTCGCTGTCGCCGCCGCGTTGCAGATCACGGTCGCGGACCTGCTCGGTCAGGGCACCGAGACGGGTGACCCGGCACGCGAGCGCGCGGCGGAGTGCGTGCCGGCGATCTGGTCGGCGCTGATCGAGATCGAGGACGGCGAGCGGCGGCCGTCGACGCGTACCCACGAAGAGTTGGCAGCGGGCATCGCCCGCAGTGAGCAGTTGCGCCACCGCTCGAACTTCCCGGCCATGGCCCAGATGTTGCCCGGCCTGCTGCTGGAGGCTGCCGCGGCGGGCGGCCCGGCGCTCGCGCAGGTGGCGTACCAGGCGTCGGCGTGCCTGCGGCACCTCGGGTACCGCCACCTGGCGTTGAATGCGGCGCGGGTGGCGGTGACGGCGGCCGAGGACGTGGAGGAGGCGGCGTGGCTGGGAGCGACCCGTTTCGCGTACGCGCAGAGCCTGCCGATCGAGTCGGCGTCCCTCGCCGCACGGGCGGCTGACCGGTCCCTCGCGGAGCTTCAGTCTGCCGCCTCCGACGAGCGGGTCCGGCAGATGCTCGGCCAGTTGCACCTGTCGGCGGCACTGGCCTCGACAGTCAGCGGCCGCCCCGACGCCGCGCGAGACCATCTGACCGAGGCCGCCCGGGAAGCGGCGACTTTGGGCGACCCGGCGGACGGCATGGGGTTCAACGGCTGCGGGTTCGGGCCCACGAACGTGACGCTGTGGGAGATGTCCATCGCGGCCGAGTCCGGCGAGCCCGGACGGGTGATCGAGCTGTCCCGCAGGGTACGACCGCAGGTGCTGGCGGCGTCGATCCGGCAGATGTCGTACTGGCTCGACCTCGGGCGGGCGCTGGCCGATTCCGGTCGCCGGGACAACGAGGCGATAGCGGCGTTCGTGCGCGCGGAGCAGGCCGCGCCGGTGCCGTTCTCGCTCAACCCGCTCGCCCAGGACGCCGTCGTCGCGATGGCGCAGCGGGCCAAGCGGCGGGCGGTGCCGAACGAGCTGCGTCTGCTGGCGGGGCGCCTCGGCATCAGCCTGGCGGCATAACCAGCGGTAATTTCTCCATCACCATGCGGCCCTAGTGTCCGTTTTCGGGTGAGGAAACGCCTCATCCTGCCGGGCGCGGCACCGCACTCCCTTGTGAAGGGATCCGTCGCGCCGGAGCGGACGGAGGTGGTGATGGGCGGTCGGAACCGTTGGCGCCCCACGGGCCAGGAAGCACAGAAGGCCGAATGGGAGGCGGCGAAGCGAAGGATCCTCGGTCTGGCCGAATCCGATCACACACAGACGGCACCAGCCGAGTCGGCAGCGGCGCGTGCGCCGCACCGGGACGCGGACGTCGTCGCACCCTCCCGGTCGCGCAGGCGTCTGCCGTACGAGGGCTACCTCCTCGCCGTCGCATCGACGCTCGTACGCCGTCATCGCCCGGCCTGGTCGTGGCGGCAGTGGCGGTGGGTGTGCCGCTGCGGCGCGGAGCTGCCGTGCCGGAACCGCCACCGCGTACCGATCAATCGCGGTCACTGGCCGCCGCAGGAGGACCAGTGAGGACTGCGGAACAGGCGATCCTGGCGGTGCACGTACGGGGTCTGGACGGGATGTGCGTGGGTTGCCGGCTGTGGTGGGCGCGCCTGACTCCGTACCCCTGCTGGCAGGTCGCGTGGGCGACCAGCCGGCAGGCGCGCGCGAGCGTCGCCCGCTTCCTGGGGGTGCGCGGGTGAGCACCCACGGGCCGGTGCTGCCGGTCTGGACGTGCGGCGGCTGCGGTGCGCCGTGGCCGTGCGCGACGCGGCGGCGGGAGCTTCTTGCGGAGTACGAGGATGCGCCGGTGTCGCTGGCGGTGTACCTGGGGGCGCAGCTTGTGCGGGCCACGGCGGATCTGAGCTGGGCGCCAGCCGGGACGTTGCATCGGCGGTTCCTGGGGTGGGTGCGGTGAGCGTGTTGCGGGCCGGCGACGAGAAGTTCCACTACAGCGACGGGTCGCACCGGTGGACGGCGCCGGATCCGGAGTACGACCAGGAGGTGTGGGAGGAGCAGGTCCGCCAGCACAAGCTGGGGCATCTGCGTAACGAGCGTCCGAGGGTACGCATCCGGCGGGTCGTGTGACGGGTGCGAGACTGATCCGGTGACTCACCCGCTCGCGCGCCGCGTCTACGACACCTGCCATCTCACCGGCCGGTTCGCTCTCCGATCCGGGCAGGTCAGCGACGAGTACTTCGACAAGTACCTGTTCGAGGGGAAGCCGGAGCTGCTGCGCGAGATCGCCGAGGCGATGGTGGCCCTGCTTCCGGAGTGCGACGTGCTGGCGGGGATGGAGATGGGCGGCATCCCGATCGCCACGCTGATGTCACAGCTGACCGGGCTGCCCACGGTCTTCGTGCGCAAGCAGGCCAAGGAGTACGGGACCGCGAAGGTGGCCGAGGGCGGGCCGGTGGACGGTCTGCGGGTGGTGGTGGTCGAGGACGTCGTGACCACCGGAGGTGCGCTCCTGACCTCGTGCGGACAACTACGGTCCGTCGGTGCCCAGGTCGAGACGGTGGTCTGCGCCATCGACCGTGAGCAGGGTGGCCGGGAGAACCTGGCGGCCGAGGGGCTGCACCTCCGCGCCGCCCTCACCCGTCGTGATCTGGAGGCAGCGCTGACGGCGTGAGCCTCTAGGGCTGGGCCGGGCCGCTGCTGGTGTTGTACGAGTTCTTGGCGGCGACCACTGCTGCCTGGATGTGCTCGGGGTCGACGCCGTGGACGTTGAGCGGCGGGTGCAGACGCCTGACGAGTTCGGCCTCGATGTCCGCCGGCTCGGCATCCTCCGCCCAGGTCAGGCGCAGATTTTCGTGCATCCAGGCGGTCAGCCGTGCCTCGTCCTCGGGGACCAGGACGACACGGTCGGTCCAGGTCGTCCGGAAGCCCTCGGACACGAGCAGCCCGGCCAGCGTGCGGCGCAACGTCGAGCTGCCCGACCGTCGCAGATGGTTGCGCAGGATGCGGCCCCGCAGGCTGGTCGCCCGGCCGAGGTAGAGCATCCGCCGCGACGGGTCGCTGTCGTTCGGCGGTCCGGGGAGGTCGGGGAGGACCGAGGGAGCAGCCCACCAGGCGTAGACGCCGCTGCCACGGGCGAGCCGTTTGACGGCGACGTCGAGCGCGACCGGCGGGCCGGTCAGCAACCGCAGGGCCGCGTCGACCCGTTCTTCGTCGGTCGGGACATCGGCGGGCCGCCGTTCGGGGAAGGTCACCGGGACCATCCTAGGCGTTCGGCGGGTCGAGATCGGGTGGGGGATGTGCCCGACCCTGGATACCGGCAGAGGTGCGACCAGTGGCGAAGCCGAAGCCGGGTACGTCGGCAGGGAATCCGCTGAAGTCGCTAACGTCGTCATCGTGAGCGATCATCACGGCGGCGCTTGGACGCTGCACCGGCGCGACGACGGCGGGTTACTTGCTGATCTCGTGGTGACCGGTGGCGACCTCCCGTGGCTTAACGCTCGTGTCGACCCGAGGGAGGGGCTCGCAGAAGTCCGGCCGCTCTTCGCCGAGGAACTGCGGCTGCTCGATGGCATCGATGAGGATGTCGAGTCATGGGAGCGCGCATACGACGCAGTCCGAAACGCCGTGACGCTTCGGTACCCGGAGGGCCAGGAGGTTCCTGAGTTCCTCCTCCACATCGATGGCAACGAGGCGTGGTGGCGGTGGAGTGACGAGCCGTTTGACCAGGAGGACGCCTAGCCAGGGCGCTCGCGCGGCCGCAGAGGCGCGCACGTGACCTTGGTCAGCGCGTCCGGTCGAGCTGTCAGGCGTACGAGGGCCGGCGCGGGTCCAGCAACTCGGTGATGCGGCCACGGTCGAGGACTTCGATGAGTGCGTCGGTACCGCGTTCGACCTTGACTGCAATCTCCTCTGGGTGCAGAGGGATCAGCGCGAGCAACGCGATTCGGATGCCGCCGCCGACGTCGATCGTCCGCGCCTCGGGCGGCACCCGCAGCATCGGCGCGACGACGACTCCGGCGAACGGGGTGCCCGTAGCGTACGGCTGCGCGGGATCGCCGTTCGGCACGGAATGCCATTCGCCGATCCAGGTTCCATACTCGTGCGGCAGCCGAGCTACCTGCTTGAGGATTCGCAGCGGCCACCCGGTTTCGTCGCCGAAACCGGCTACCTCGGTCAGCGGCCAATCTGCCGGCAGACTGAGCATCAGTTCGGCGTACGGGCTGATGTCGTGACCCTCCGGGACCGTCATCGGCAGCTCACTCATCCCTGAAGTGATCAGCGTCCGGTACGGGCGTTCCTCGGTCGGCGCCACGACATGGACATGCACACCGACCAGGTGTGAGGCGATCTCGTGGTAGACGAACTCGACGGGCCCGAAGTGTTCCTCGATGTGTCGGTCGATGGCAGAGGCTCCTGCTTCTGGCGCGCCAGCTCGGCGGCATGAGCGCGCACCTGTTCAAACGGTCCTGGCGAGGAACTATCCATGGCACGACGTTCGCCTGGCGGCGGGTAGGTGGCGCGTGGGACGCTCCCGTCATGCGTATCGCCGAGCACATTGCCGCGCTGGATGAGGAAGGCGTCCGGCTGGCAGAGGCGGCGGACCGGGCGGGTCTGGACGCACCCGTGCCCACCTGCCCCGGCTGGCAGGTCCGTGATCTGCTGCGCCATGTCAGCGGTGTCCATCGCTGGGCCAGGGGCCACGTGATGACGGGACGCCGTCAGCCCTACTCCACTCGGGAAGAGGCCGAGTTCTTCGCCGCAGTCGCTGACGACGAGCTCCTGGACTGGTTTCGGGAGGGCCACCGCGCACTCGCGGACACGCTGGCAGCGGCGGACGAGAGCGTCGAGTGTTGGACGTTTCTGCCCGCGCCCTCGCCGCTGGCGTTCTGGGCACGTCGCCAGGCTCACGAGACCGCAGTACACCGCGCCGATGCCGAGTCGGCTGTCTCCACGGTTCCGTACTGGGAGCCGTCCTTCGCCGCTGACGGCATCGACGAACTGCTCAACGGCTTCTTCGGCCGGCCCGGTGGGCGCCTGGTGGCCGATCCACCCCGCAGCATGGCCCTGGTGCCCACTGACATCGACGCGGCATGGACCTTCTCCATCGAGCCGGCCGGGCGCCGCGTGGTCGCCGGTGAGATGCCGGCCCAGCTGACCATCGTGGGATCAGCATCCGAGCTCTACCTCCTGCTGTGGAACCGGAACCGGAGTGGGCGCCTCGAACTACGCGGGGACGCGGCCGTCCTGGATCTCTGGCGGGCACGGGCCACGATCACCTGGAACTGACACGGTCTCCGGGGCAAGATCATCCAAGTGTCGCCCGCCATGGCTCCCGTTCCGCATCGGCAGAGCCGTGAGCGCTGGACGCGTCGGGGGCTTCTCGGCTCGTACGCCCCGGACCGCCCGCCGGCCCCTGACGTGGCGCGGCGCTCTCCGGTGACGCCCGCATGAGTCTGGTGTCGGCGTTCGTGCCCATCTGGATCCTCACCGCTGTCGGTTACGCGGCCTGCCGCTGGGGCCTGCTCGGCGAGGCGGCGGCCTCGGTGCTCGGCCGGTTCGTGTTCCAGCTCGCGATGCCGGCCGCCCTGTTCCTGGCCCTGGCCCGGATGCCGCTGTCCGGGTTCGCCGGCCGCTCGCTGCTCGCCTTCGGGGTGAGCACCGTCGCTGTCGTCGGGTTCGGGTGGGCCGGCGCGAGCCGGCTGTTCGGTCGCGAGCCCGGCGAACGGCCGATCTGGGGCATGACCGCCGGGTACGTGAACTCGGCGAACCTCGGCATCCCGATCGCGACGCAGGTTCTCGGCGACGTGTCGTTCCTGGCGGTGGTGGTGCTGCTGCAGGTGCTGGTGGTGGCGCCCGTGATCCTGGTCGCCCTGGACCGGCACAGCGACCCGGCCGGGCGGGTTCGGGTTCGCCGGATCGCCTCCCTGCCCGTACGCAATCCGGTGATCCTGGCGTCGCTGCTCGGTGTCGCGTGCTCGGCCGCCGGCCTGCGCCTGCCGTCGGCGGCCGACGCGTCGCTGACGCTGCTGGCCGGTGCCGCGGTTCCGGCCGCGCTGGTCGCGCTCGGCGCGTCGCTGCACCCCACGGCGCCGTCGCGGGCAGAGCCGGCCGAGCCCGCCGAACTGGCCGTGATCACCGCGCTGAAGCTTGTCGCACAGCCGATCATCGCGTACGCGGCCGGACTGGCCCTGCACCTGTCCGCGCCGCAGTTGCTCGCTGTGGTGGTGTGCGCGGGCCTGCCGACGGCGCAGAACACGTTCATCTTCGCCCAGGAGTACGGCGTCGGTGAGGCGGTGGCCAACCGGGCGGTGGTGGTGACCACGACGCTGTCGCTGGCCACCCTGGCCGCCGCGGCGGCGCTCCTCGGGTAGCCCACCCACACAGTTCTGCCATGTCCGGCGGCGGGCCGAAGCGTGGCACGTCACGATCGCCGAGGCGGACACCCGTCCCGATCGACGCCGTCGACAACTGTCAATCCCGGATCTCCATCTCCGTCACCAGGCCGTTGCCGAGGCGGTAGACGTGCGTGACGGTGTGGTCGGCGAGCGTCGTTCCGGCCTTGTCGTGGACCACTTGATGAACGGTGACGGCGATGCGGCCGTCGGCTTCCGTGCGGAACGCGGTCGGCGTGACAGTCGGATCGAGCTGGTCCCACTGCCGGCGCCAGTAGGCACCCACCTGGTCCCGGCCGCGAATGACGCCTCCCTCCCAGCCGTTGGGCCACGTGACGTCCGGCGTCATGGCGGCCAGCAGCGTGGGGATGTCACGCCGGTTGAAGGCCGCGTAGAGGTTCGTGAGCAGGGCCTGGGGAGCGAGGCGTCTCGGCGAGTCCATCGACTCAGCATGGCCGGTGGGCACGACCTTACGACGACCTCTTTGCGCTCAGCAGAACACGCGATCCTCGGCGGAGCCGGGACGGTAGGGAGGGGGATCGTCCGAGCCGCCCGGCTGGACTCGCATTCCTAGGCTGCCGGCTGTGCGAGTTCCTCTTGCGACAGCCGGGACGATCGTCGTGCTGGGCGTGGCGGCGGCGACGGTGGCCGGGGTGCGCTGGTCGGCGGCGGGTGAACCGGTCTCCGTCGCGGCCCCGGCGGGGGCGTCTACGGTGCTGCCCGAAGGCGCTTACGAGGCCGTCGTCGACAACCGGGCACTCGAGATCTCCGTCGACCTGAGCAACGACCGCGGTCGTCCGGAGGTCGACACCTACGCCCTGCCGCCCGCGTCCGGCTGGGAGCAGGTTCGATCGGCTGTCGCCGGGCAGCTCGACGGATGGAAGCAGGTCGGGGACTGCGCCGACACGGGTGAGCGGCGGCTGCAGTGCTCCTGGTCGGAGCCGACCCGCTGGTGGCCCCGCATGGTGCGGATCGTCCTCCTCCGGCCGGGGCCGCCGGGTGACGGCGACTCCTACGAGTGGCCCGACAACGCCTTCCTGGTGGTCGGGTCGAGCCGAGGCGGCGACCTCTGACGGCGATCCGCGCCCAGTCGGGCGTTGGGCCGAACCGGCCGGCACCGCGGGCTGGACGCCGAGGCGCCTTGGTTCGGTCGATGCGCAGCACCTGCTGGCGGACCCCGACGTGGTGATTCCAGGCGATCGGGTGCTGCACCTGCGCTACCGGGTGCGCCGCTGACCGACCCGGGCGTTGCGCATCCGGTCCACCGCGATCGGTGATCCACCATCGGGCCGCGGTCAGAGCAGTGCGAGTTGGCCCGGCATCGGCTCGTCGTCGAGGCGAGCACCGAGCTGCCACAGCCGGAGCCGATCGTCCTCATGATGCCGGGTGAGCCAACGGCCCGGCTGGTACGAGGGGTGGACGGCACCGGATCCGTCATGGTGCGGGTAGCGCACCTGGGACCGGCACCGGAGGCTGAGCGCCGACAGCAGGAGATGGCCCTCGGCATCGTTCGGCAGGCTTCCGGTGTTCGGAGCGGCGAGGATCAGCTCCTCGCTCAGGAACACCGCACGGTCCACGTGTCGGCAGCCGGCGAGGCTCGGTGGCGTGCCCGGCAGATCTTCGAAATGCCGGGCTGTGATCACGGCGTCGAGGGCGACGTCGCGGACGGACAGGAAGCCGTCGAGCGTCTGGGTCAGGTAGCGGCCGCCCGCCGGACTGAAACCGGCGAGATCGCCACCGGCCAGCGGCCGTGACACGATGCGCTCGGCGTCGAACCTGATCAGCATGGCGCGTGATTGACAGGGATCGAGCAGTGTCAAGCCGGTCCAGACGCCGTCGGTAGCGGATATGAACCAGGCGGGCCCGGGACCGGGCAGCGGCGTGCGACGGATCTCCGCGCCGCTCACACCGTTGACGGCGACAAGTTCCTCGGTCTCGCGTAGACGGATCCAGAGGACGTGGTCGCCGTCGAGGTGGAAGTCGGCGCCGGCGCTGCCACCGAGCCGACCCCAGCTGCTGCGCCACCGAACCACGCCGTCGTGGTCGAGCACGACGATCTGATGCGCGTCGCCTGCCGCGACAAGCCGACGGGTGGCGCTGACCTGCATTCGCGGGTCGTCGAGAGGGGCCGCAAACCGCGCCACGCGACCCAGTTCGTGGTCGAACAGGTTCACCGTGAGACGGTCCTGTTCGGTGACCACCCAGCCGAGGCCGGTTGCCTGCATGACATGTCGAATGCCGGGAAGCCGCACCTGGTTGATCAAGCGGGGGTGCATCGCGGCAGCATAGAGCCACTTCGGCGAGCCCGTCGGGCCGTCTGCGCGGGACGCCGAGCTGCACACCGCACCCGTCGGACGCGGCTCAGCGTGGCCCGAGCCCGGTGCGCCCGTCGATCAGCTCGCGCACGGCGTCCAGGTGACCGGCGTGCCGGGCGGTCTCCTCGATGACGTGCAGAACGATCCGTCGCAGGTCGGTGGTCTGCGACGCCAGCGTCTCGTCCGGATGCCGGCCTGCGGGTGTCGCCGACAACGGGGCCCCGGCGATGATCGCGTCGGAGATGTCGCACTGGTCGCGATAGAAGCCGAAGACCTGGGACGGCGATCGAGTCGTCCGCAGCGGTGTGTTCTCGTCGGGCCAGGGCAACGGCTCTACGGAACCACGGAAGACCTCTTGGAACCAGTGGCGTTCCGCGTGCCCGAGATGCTCCACCAGCCCGAGCGGTGACCAGCCGGAGGGCAGGACAGGCGTTCGCAGCGAGGTTAGGTCCAGATCCGCCAGGATGGCTCGGATGCTGACACGCTGATACTCGAGGAACTCACACAGCGCGGCCTTCTCCATATCGACCTTCGTCACGTCGGCAGGTTAGCGGCCGGCACCGACATTTTCGCCGCGATCATTCAGTCGATCGGCGAGCCGGCCAGCAGTCGCTCGGTCCGGTCGCGAAGGGCGTCGAGCTCAGCGGAACGGCCTCGCACCTCGATGAGGAGGTCGATGGCCGCCCGCAGATACTCCAAGGCCACGATGTCCTCGTCGACGGGAACGTCGACCTCGAATCGATCGAGGAGAACCGCGAAGTCGGCCACCACCGCCTCGGCACGGGCGGCGGCTCGGTCGGGACCGCCGTTGCGCAGTGCGCAGCGAGCCGACTCGATCATCGCTCGGCCGACGAACGCGTGACATTGACCCAGCAGACGGGTGACGATGCGCCCCACCAGATCGAGGCCACGCTCCTCGAGCCCCGGGTCGGGCTGAGCAGCGAACTGCGTGGTGACCTCACGGGCGGCCGCGGCGAGCGCGACACCGTCGACCCACTCCTGGGAACCCTCCGCGGCGCAGGGCTGCTGCCCCAGTCGAGCGATGCAGGCTTCGGCGGCGACCGACAGGGCCGTCGCTGCTTCCAGGAGGAGATGGAAGCGGATCCGATCCCCCTCCCGTGACGCGACGGCCAGCCGCGCGACCTCGAGCGCCACGGCGACGTCCTCGGTGCCGCGCGTGGGCTCGCCACGCCTGGCTCCTTCCAGGAGAGCCTGCGCCGCCGCCCGTTCCTCGGGCGACGGTCCGGGATCCCCGTCGTCGACTTTCAGTCCGAGCGCGAGCCGGTACGAGGTCCACGCCAGCGGGTCCGTGACGGGATCCGGCTGGTTCGCGGGGTTGCCGGACGCGGCACGAACCACCCCACCCCTGACACGGTCCATCGCGAGCCGCGCGTCATCAAACGGCAGCGCGAACCGCTCGGTCAGAACGGCGAGGACATCGCGACGGCGCGTCCCCTCCTTCTCGGCCGCACGCAGATAGCGGACAAGGGTGTGTACCGATGTTCCCCGAGCGAGGTGCACCGTCAGGTCGTCCGTCCATTGCATCCGACGAGGATGCCCGCCCGCGATCTCGGACCACAAGCGGGTTGATGCGCGACGCCCGGCCGTACGCGATTGACACGGCCAGGTCTCCAGGGGCAAGGTTGCGGTCGGCCACGCGCACCGCGTGGCACTCCGCATGAAGGAATGACGCCTGTGATCCGGGTAGGCCGAGCGGCCGCCTGAGTGTCGGCCACACGACGGATGACCGTCGCGTGCCTGCGACACGGCGGGGCGGCCCCGACGTTTCTTCCGCCCGTCGCAGTTCCTCTCATGCATCGAGGTCTCACGTTGAGCATGGATGCCCGCATCCAACAATCAGTCGTCGTCAACCTGTCCCGCCGGCCCGCGCCGGTCGAGGTGGGGCCGTTCGTGATCGGGCTGGACCCGACGACGACCAGCCCGTACATCAACTACGCGACGCCGCGTCCCGGCGCCGCCGTCACCGCGGCCGACGTCGCCGCCCTCGTCGCGGCGTTCCACGCCGCCGACCGCAGACCCCGCCTGGAGTACGTCACCAGTTGTGCCCCCGACCTGGAGGCGCTGCTGGCAGCGGCGGGCTTCACCGTGGAGGCCCGGCACACCTACCTGGTCTGCGTGCCGAGCATGCCGGCCTCGCCACCCGTGCCGGACCACTTCAGCCTGTGTGAGCCGGGCACCGACTCCCAGCGCGCCGCGCTGATCAGCGTGCAGAACGAGGCGTTCGGCGGCGATCCGGTCGCCTCCGAGACCGACGTGGCTCGCCTGCGGCGTCAGCAGGACGCCGGCGGCGTGGTCGTCATGGCCGTCACCGAGGACGGTGGCTGCGCGGGCGGCGGCGGAGCGGCTGCGCCTGTCGGCGCGGTCAGCGAGGTGGCCGGCATCGCCGTTCGTGCGCCCCACCGCCGCCGGGGACTGGCGTCCGCGATCACCGCCGACGTCACCCGGCGGCTGTTCAGCGCCGGTGCGGAGGTCGCCTGGCTGGAGGCCGGCGGCGAGGACTCGTGGCGGGTCTACCAACGCGTCGGCTACCGGCCCGCCGGTCAGCGGCTCTACCTCGCGATGAACTGAGGACGGAGAGCCCGGGCCGGGTTGCGGCGACCCGGACCCGGGCCACCTCTGTGTGACCTCCCGCGGCGGGTGCCTCGCTCACCGGCAGGTGGTGCCGGCCGCCCGCTATCCGTCGAGGATCTGCTCCCGGAGGATGTCCGCGTGCCCGCAGTGCTGCGCGAGCTCGCGCAGGACGTGGAGGTACACCCAGCGCAGCGGAAGCGGGCCCCGTCGGTGCCCGGTGAGGATGTCGTCCAGACCCCGCGTGGAGGTCGCCCGGCGTGACGCGTCGCGGGCGTCGCGGTATGCCCGCCGGACGCCGGTGATCGTGTCGCCGTCGTCGAGGAGGAACGAGTCCTCCGACCGCTCCGGGATGCCGATCTCGGCTCGCGACCGGCCCGTGACGGCTTCGTCGAACCAGACCTTCTCGACGAAGGTCGCGTGCTTCACCAGACCCAGCAGCGTGGTCCGTGAGGTCACCAGTGACCGGCGCGCCTGTTCCTCGGTCAATCCGTCCAGGCATTGGTCGAGCGCGTCGCGCTGCTCGTCGAGAAACGCCTCGAACTGGGCCTGCGCCGGCTGCGCGACGACCTCGGCGGAGAAGGTGGGCGGGAAGGACGGCATAGGCGAAGCATCCCAGATCGACGCCCGCCGCCCGGCGGACAACCGCCGGACCGGTGTCGCGGGTGCCCCCGCGCGGCCGGATGAGCGCAGGGTGCCTCAGACGGGTCGCTGACGTACCGCGACGATCTCGGCGTGGTGGGCGACCGCCCAGTCGGCCAGCGCGGAGAGCGGCTCCAGGAGGCTGACGCCGAGTGGCGTCAGCCGGTACTCGACGCTCGGCGGCAACGTCGGAAACACCTCACGTTCGACCAGGCCGTCGCTTTCCAGCGTGCGCAACGTGCGGGTGAGCATGCGCGGGCTGATGCCCTCCACGGCGCGGTGCAACTCGTTGAACCGGTGCGGATGCCGGCCGAGCAGGGTGATCAGCAACAGCGTCCACTTGTCGCTCATCCGCCGCAGCAGGTCGGTGACCGGACAGCGATCGTACTCGCCGGCCGGAACCGGCACCGGCAGCCGATGATCGCGCAGCGAGGCACTCACATCGATGTTATCTGTGGACATGAAAGTGCCTTCTTTCGCCGCCGCCGGCCTGCTGCCCAGGATGAGGCAGGTCGATGAGCAAACGATAAAGGGGGCGACGTGGGCGTCGTGGTGGTCAGTGGCGGGACGAACGGGATGGGGCGTGCGTTCGCCCTGGGGCGGGCCGAACGTGGCGACCGCGTCGTGGTGCTCGGCCGCAGTCGTGAACGTGGCGAGGCGATGGCCGGCGGCCTGATCGCCTTCCTTCCCGTCGATCTGTCCAGCACGGCCGAGACGCGGCGGGTCATCGAGCACATCCTCGGCGAGTACCCGGTCGTGGACGCGTTGGCGCTGTTCGCCAATGCTGTGGCGCCCCGTCGCATCGAGACGGTGGAGGGACTGGAGCGCACGTTCGCGCTCTACTACGTCAGTCGCTACCTGCTCAGTTTCGGTCTGCGTCCGGCCCTGGACCGGGCGACCCGGCCGGTGATCGTGAACGTCGCCGGTGTCGGGGTCACGAAAGGCGAGGTGCGCTGGACCGATCCACAGATGACGGCGGGCTACTCAGCCATCGCCGCGCAGTTGCAGGCCGGGCGGGCCAACGACCTGCTCGGCGTGGGCTTCGCCCAGCGGTCCGGTAGCCGCGCCCGATACGTGCTCTATCATCCCGGGTTCACCAGGAGCGGTGACCGTAGCGCGCTCCCGCTCGTGGTACGGGGGCTGCTCGCGGTGGCGGCGGCTGTCGCCGCCCGGTCCGTCGCGGACGCGGTGGCGCCGATTCACCGGTTCCTGGACGCGCCGCCGACCGCGCCGGTGACCGCCGTCGACAGGGGGAAGCGACTTCCGCCCGGTTTCCCGACCCTCGACCCCCATGACGCCGAGCGGTTGATGGACCTCACGGAGAGGCTGCTGCGGTGAGGCGCCGCGCCGACGCTACGGCCGGAAGTAGTCGGACATCATGCCGCTGACCCACTCGGGCTGCCTGACGTCGGCGGGGACGAACTCCTTCAGCACCGGCTTCAGGTCGATCACGGGCGTGCCGGACACCGCGTCGAGCCCCAC
The DNA here is from genome assembly GCF_049538395.1 of Micromonospora sp. AB353. NCBI lineage: Bacteria > Bacillati > Actinomycetota > Actinomycetes > Micromonosporales > Micromonosporaceae > Micromonospora > Micromonospora sp. AB353. The sequence goes on from NZ_JBMVFV010000002.1 coordinate 94,417, forward strand.
CACCGTCAGTTCCCGGCCGTCGACGGACTCGATCCGGCAGCACGTCACGCCGATCCGGTTCGGCCGGCGCGGCCCACGACCGGCGAACACGCCCATCGGCGGCAGGTCGGCCCGGCCCCGGTAGGGGCGGGGCTCGCGGTGGTCACCGCCGTCCGGGAAGCCGTCGAAGACGAACAGCACCTCCACGTGGGAGAACCCGTCCAGGCCCTGCAGGCACGCCTCGCCGAAGCGTTCGTCGACGATGATCGTGCTGCGGACGGCGCCCCAGTTGTCGCTGTGCTGGATGTCCGTCCGGTCGTTGCGGACGGTGCCGATCGGAATGATCTCGAAGGCGCTCATGCCCGGAGAGTAGTTCGGCGTGGCTCGTCTCGGGGCACACGATCCGCAGCGTCGTCGCTAGGCTCGTGATCATGGACGTTCTCCGATACGCCGCGTTCACCGCCGACCCCGCCGGTGGCAACCCGGCCGGTGTCGTGCTGGACGCCACCGGAGCGGGCGACGCGGAGATGCAGCAGGTGGCGGCCGAGGTCGGCTACTCCGAGACGGCGTTCCTCGTGCCCACCGGCGAGGGCGGGCGCTTCACCGTCCGCTACTTCAGCCCCAAGGCGGAGGTGCCGTTCTGCGGGCACGCGACGATCGCGTCGGCGGTCGCGTACGCGCAGCGGCACGGCCCCGGTGTGCTGCACCTGGACACTCGCGCCGGGCTCGTCGAGGTCGCCACGAGCGTGCAGGCCGACGGCGCCACCACCGCCACGCTCACAAGCGTCGCGCCGCGCACCGTACCCCTTGCCGCGGGCGACCTGGCGGCGCTGCTCGCCGCGTTGCGCTGGTCGCCGGACGATCTCGACGCGACGCTGCCGCCGCGTGTCGCGTACGCCGGGGCCTGGCATCCGATCGTGGCCGCCGCCACCCGGCGGCGCCTGGCGGACCTGGACTACGACATGGCGGCGTTGAGCGCGCTGATGGCCGAACGTGACTGGACGACGATCGACCTGGTGCACCGCGAGTCCCCGCTGGTGTTCCACGCGCGCAACCCGTTCCCGCCCGGCGGCGTGGTCGAGGACGCGGCGACCGGCGCGGCGGCCGCCGCGTTCGGCGGCTACCTGCGCGAGCTGGGCCTGGTGCGGCCGCCCGCCACGGTCACCGTGCGGCAGGGTGAGGACATGGGCCGTCCGAGCCTGCTCACCATCGGCATCCCCGCCGCCCCCGGCGCCGGGATCGCGGTGACCGGCACCGCCGTGCCCATCCCGGCGGATGATGTCAGATCGGGCGCGGCTCGTTCGTAGTACGGGTGAGAGGCGGCCGGACCGGGCCGCCCGGACAAGGGAGTCATGGCATGCCGCGGTACCTGATCTCGTTCAACGACGGCGCGATGGACCACATCCCCGCCGAGGAGATCCCCCAGGTGGGCAGGGAGACGCACGCGGTCATCCAGGAGGCCGTGAACGCTGGTGTGTTCGTGTACGGCACCGGGCTCGAACGCCAGCAGGCGACCATCGTCGGCACGGACGGGGTGGTCACCGACGGGCCGTTCCCGGAGACCAAGGAGGTCATCGGCGGGTTCGTGGTTCTCGACACGGCCTTCCGGGACGAGGCGCTGAAGTGGGCCGCCAAGATCGCCGCCGCGTGCCGCTGCGCCCAGGAGGTCCGGGAGGTCATGCCCGACCCCGAGACGGAGGCGATGCTCCGCGCGGCGGGCCGATGACAGGTCCGATGTCGACGCGATCATGGTGGGTGTGGCACCCGGACGGCAGCCACACCCACCATGATCGCTAGCCTCGTTAGGGTGAAACGTCAACTCGCCGCACTCTCCCTGCTGTCCCTGCTGTCCCTGCTGCTCGTCGTCTCCGCGTGTGCGCCCGCGGAGCCCGCACCGTCGTCCGCCACCGCACCGTCGTCGTCCGCCGCGGCGTCCTCGGCCGCTCCTCAGGCCGGCTCGACCGCGCCCGCGGACAAGGTCGCGGCCGGGGCGTGCAACATGGTGGCCCGGGTCGTCGAGCAGCAGGACGTCCGCTTCACCTCGAACTCGCCGATCGCCATGCGTGCCCGCAAGGCGGCCGACCCGGGCATCCGGGACGCCGGCGAGCGACTGGCGGTCGCGGCGAAGGAATCCGGGGACATGTTCATCCGCAACGACCCGAACGCGGACACCGGCCCGGTCGACGCGCGCATGGCCGAGGCGCAGCGCGGGCTCCTCACCACGTGCACGGAGCTGTTCGGCCCGCAGCCGTGGCCGTTCGCCCCGTCGCCGACACCGTCCTCCTGAGCGCGGCGCCCCTGTCGTGGTCCAGCCTCATACCGGGCCGGCGGCCTGAGTGATGGCGAGCGTGAGCTGATATTCGCGCCAGTGGGCCAGCTTTCCGTCCCGGGTCCGCAACACCCCGATGAACGGCCGGAGGCGGTCACCCCGAGGCTCATTTTGGTGGAGGGTCCGCCCCTACGCGCCGACGCGCAACGCAACCGGGCACGCATCCTGGACGCCGCCGAGGCCGTCTTCGCCGAGTCCGGCACCCGTACCTCCACCGAGCAGGTGGCCCGCAGGGCGGGCGTTGCCATCGGCGGTAGGTCACGTGGAGGAGGCGGTGGGCAGGCTGCTGGAACAGGCCCAGGCCGCCGGAACCGTCGCCGGTTCGGTACGGCTCCCCGAGGTGATGGCGCTGCTCACCGGCATGTGCCAGGGCGCGCTCAACGGTGGATGGGACGAGCATCTGCAAGCTCGGACGCTGGCTGTCGTCTTCGCCGGCTTCGAGCGCGGCCGGCGGTCCGGCGCGGATCCTGCCGCGATAAAACCGGTTGGCCGGCCCCGGCGAGCGCTGTTAGCTTGCCGGTGGCCGTGCCGGAAGACGAGGGAGGTGGTACCCGTGACCGCAGTATCGACATGGGTGCTCCCCTCGGGGGTCACGGCCGGGCGGTAGGTCGTCCGGGAGCGCCGACGCACTCCCGAAAGGCACGACCATGCGCTTCACCTCCGAACAACGCCTCGCCGGCGGCGTGCGCGAACGCGAATTCACGCTCGGCGAGATCCCGGGCATCCTGTGGACGCCCGCATCCACGTCGGCACCTGCCCCGCTGATCCTGCTCGGTCACCCCGGCGGCCTGCGCCGGATGTATCCCCGCCTGGTGGCCCGGGCGGAGGGCTGCGTCGCGCAGGGCTTCGCCGCGGCCACCATCGAGCTTCCCGGAAGCGGCGATCGGCCCGCGTCCGCCGCCGCCGAGCAGGCCCGCGCCGACCTGCGCCGGGCACTGGCGGCCGGTGAGCCGGTCGCCGACGAGGTGGTCGACCGGCTCGTCCTGCCGCTGGTGGAGAAGGCGGTTCCGGAGTGCCGGGCCACCCTCGACGCCCTGCTCGCACTGCCCGGGATCGGCGGCCCGGTCGGCTACGCCGGCGGCGTGATCTCGATCGGCGTACGGCTGGCGCTCGTCGAACCCCGCATCGTGGCGGCGCTCCTGTTCGCCGGGAGCTTCGTGCCGCGCGCCATCCTCGAGGAGGCCCGGCGGGTCACCATCCCGCTGCATGTCCTGCTCCAGTGGGACGACGAGGGCAACGACCGGCAGATGGCACTGGACCTGTTCGACGCCTTCGGCTCGGCGGAGAAGACGCTGCACGCCAACATGGGCGGCCACACCGGCGTGCCGTGGTTCGAGGGGGAGCCCGCGAACCGGTTCTTCGCCCGGCACCTCAGATAGGGCAGGGACGCCGGATGTTCGCCTACCAGCTCGCGGTCCAGCTGTACCAGGGACCACCGAGGTGCGTGAAGCGCGGAGCTTCGAAGTCCTCGTTCGCGAGGTCCTCGGTGGGGCCCTGCGGCAGGTAGGCGAACCCGGCATCGTCCAGCATGTACCCGTTGCTCTCGTAGAGCACCACTCCGCCGGGCACGGTGTAGGCCGAGGTGATGATGTAGGCACCGATCCGGTGCGGCACCCGCACCTTCGACCACTCGGCGTCCTGCGTGCTGGCCGCGGGCAGCGTGGCGACCACCCTGTCGAACGCACCACGGCTCACCGCCCAGCGGGTCTGGAACGGCGCCCCGGCGACGACCAGCGCCGCCGTGAGCACGACGATCACTGGGGCGACCAGGAACCGCCAGGACCAGCGGCGGCGCTCCACCACGAAGAAGCCCACCAGGATGGCCCAGCCCAGACCGGCCACGGCGAACAGGAAGATCACGCCGAGCATCACGACGAAGACGAAGCCGGGGACGCTGACGGACCAGAGCAGACACACCGCGGTGATCGCCACCCCGATGTGCAGGGTGCGCCATGCGTTCCTCGTCCAGCGGTCGGCCGGCCGACAGCCGCGCGCGCCGGTCACGCGGATCCATCCACCGGCGACGCCCAGGTGGGGCGCCTGATCAGGCAGAACGGGTGACCGGCCGGGTCGGCGTACACGTGGTCGCCCGGCAACCGCCGCGCGCCCAGCGCGAGCACCGCCTCGCCCGCCGCGTCCTGGTCGTCGACCATCACGTCGAGGTGCATCTGCTGCGGCACCGCCGGATCCGGCCATGTCGGCGGCACCAGCCCGGGGGCGCGCTGGAACGCCAGCCCGGACGCCGCCGTGCTCGCCGACACGACGGTGAAGTCGTCGTCCGCGTACGTGATCGGGTCGCCGAGGACCGCGCTCCAGAACCGCGCCTCGGCCATCGGATCCGGGCAGTCGACGATCAGGTGGTGGAGTCGCCCGAGTGGCAGAGGGGGCACCTCCTCAGCTCAGCCGCAGATCGTGCTCGGCGAGGGCGGCCTCGATGACGCCCAGCGCCTTCGGCCCCATGCCGTGCAGCCGCGCCAGCTCCGCGCGCGGCACCCCGGCGAGCTGTCGCAGCGTGGTGTAGCCGGCGGCGGTCAGCGCCCGCGTGGCCGGTGCGCCGATCTTCGGCAGGGTGTCCAGGGAGGACGTCATCGCCCGATGCTAGACCGCCACGGGTACGGCTCGCCTGCCGTACCTCGGCGTCAGGGACGGAATGGGGGAAAGGCCCGACGGGCATATCGGGGCGTTTCCGTATGGGACTCGGGCGGGATGCCGCTGAAGAATCGACGAGCATCCAGACACCGGGAGGTGCCGTGTTCCGACGTACCGTGGCCGTCGCTCTGGCCGCACTCACCGTCTTGGCGGGACTGCCCGGCGCGGCGCGCGCCGGTTCCCCGCCGCCGCGCCTCGCCTGGGGCGAGTGCGCCGACGACCTGCCGGACGTCCCGCCGGATCCGCGCGTGCGGTGCGCCCGGCTCCGACTGCCGGTGGACTGGGCCCGGCCGAACGGCCCGACGTTCGACCTCGCCGTGGCACGCCGGTCCGCGCGCCTGCCGGAGCAGCGGGTGGGCACGCTGGTGTTCGGGCCGGGCGGCCCCGGCGACTCGGGGGTGGAACGCATCCGCAGGGGCGACCGGTTCAGCGACGAGTTGCTGGACCGGTTCGACCTGGTCAGCGTCGACCCGCGCACCGTGGCCCGCACCGCCGCGCCCTTCTGTACCGCGGATCCGGCGTTGCGCAGGCCGCCCGTCCCACTTGCCGGTCAGGCGGACTTCGACGCCGCGGTGGCCTACAACCGGGCCCTGTGGAGCAGGTGCCGCCCGACCAGCCCGGTGTTCGACCACGCCGACACGCTCAGCACCGTCCGTGATCTCGAGGCGTTGCGGCGTGCGCTGGGGGAGCGGCGGCTGTCCTTCCACGGCAGCTCGTACGGCACTCTGCTGGGCCAGCAGTACGCCGAGCGGTACCCCGGCCACGTGCGGGCCGTCGTGCTGGAGGGCGTGTTCGATCACAGCCTCGACGTGCGGTCCTTCGTGCGGACCCAGGCCGCCACGTTGCAGGACTCGTTCGACGAGTTCGTCTCCTGGTGCGACAGCTCGGCGGACTGTGTGCTCCACGGACGGGACGTACGGTCCGTGTGGGCACGGGTGCTGGCCCGCGCGGATAGTGGTGAGTACGCCCCCCGTACCGCCTTCGACGTCACCGCCGTGGCACTCGGCACGCTCGCCAGCCCGCGCTGGCCGCAACTCGCCGCGATCGTGCGGGACATGGACGCCGGCACGCCGCCCCCGGCTGTGAATCTCTCGATCTCGGTCGCGGCGTTCTGCGCGGACTGGCCCGCGCAGGTGCGCGACTACGCCGAGTACGCCGGACTGGTCCGGGACGCCGCGGCTGCCGCCCCGGACGTCCGGTACGGCGCCGGTCTGCTCGCAGTGCAGACCTGCCTGGGCTGGCCGTCCCCGGTCCGTAATCCGCCACACGAGCTGAACGTGCACACCCGCCTGCCGCTGTTGCTGCTCAACTCCCGGCACGATCCCCGTACCGGCCACGCCTGGGCGGTGAACGTCGCCCGGCAACTCGGCCGGCACGGGCGTCTGGTCACCTACGAGGGCTGGGGCCACGGCACCTACCAGCGCAACGACTGCACGACTGCCGTGGTCGACAGGTACCTCGTCGATCTCACGGTGCCCGCCCCCGGCACGCGATGCCCGGCGAGCTGACTCGGCGCCGCTAGACCGCCGGGTCCGACGCCCCGGCGAGCGTACGGCCGGCCGCTCGCCGGGGCGGCAGCGCCGCCAATCCCAGCGCGACGATCAGCAGGAACGCGCCGACCAGGAACGGCAGCGACAGCGCGGGCTGGCCGAGCCACTCCCACGGCACGTGCCAGCGGGGATGCGGCTCGCCCAGGTGGTGCGTGAGCATCATCGGTGCGCCGAGCAGGACCGGCGCGGTCCAGAACAGCATCGCGACGCCGTACAGGACCTTCACCGGCCCCTGCACCAGCGGGCGCCGTCCCTCGGTGCGGCGGCTGGCCCAGCCGAACAGCACCCAGCCGCCCAGCGTGCCCAGCGCGAAGCCGATCACCCCGGCGGGATACGCGGCGCCGGGGGTGGCGCGGCTGAGGGTGAGGTGCATCGAACCCTCGGCGTTGAGCTCGACGGCGAGGATGTGGTCGCCGCGTTCGGCGTACACGGCGATGTCGGAGGGGATGGACGCCGGGTCGCAGCGCGGACTGCCGGGGACGCAGCCGTACGCGTCGGACCGGACGGGCTCGCTCTGCTCCCAGCCGGCGGCGTCCAGGCGCTGCCGCAGCTCGGTGAGGCCGGCGGGCGGCGCCTGGTCGAACGACGCGGTCAGCTCGGCCGGCGCGTACTCGCCGCCGTCGCCGAGCAGCAACGCGGACAACAGGTCCTTGTCGAGCGGGTGGCCGTAGATGAGGAACACGGCGGGCGGGTCGTCCTGGTCGAGGTGGCTGACCTGCCGGTCCGGGTAGAGCCGGCCGACCACGGCGGCGAGGTCCCGGTGGTCGAGCGGGCGGGAGCCGAGCCACGCGAGCCAGGTGCCGAACGACGCGGCGAACAAACCGCAGACCACCGCGAACACCGACGCCCAGGCCACCACGGTACGGCTCGCCGGCCGTCCCAGCCGGGCGCGCAGACCGTGGCGTACGAGATTCGCTGCCACCCGGATACGCCGGTGGGCCGCGCCGACGTCCCGTACCGTCTCCAGGATTTCGGCCCCGCGCGTGCGGCGGTAGTCACGGGGGTAGGCCAGCAGCAGCCAGCGATACATGGGGTGTCTCCCTACGGGCCGCGACGGTGGGGGTCAGGCGGTGCGGGGCCGCAGGGCGCGCAGCCGGGCCTCGCCGGCGGCGGCGAGCTGCCGCAGCCGTTCGGTCTGGCGTGCCAGCTCGGCCTGGCCGTCGGCGCGCAGCCGGTAGTACCGGCGCAGCCTGCCGTCGACCACCTCTTCGTGGCTGAGTTCCACGAGGCCCTGCGCGACCAGCCGGTCCACGGCGGCGTAGAGCGTGCCCGGCAGCAGGTTGACGCGGCCTCCGGACAGGCCGGCGACCTCCTGGATGATCCCGTAGCCGTGGCGCGGCTCGTCGGCCAGCGCGGTCAGGATCAGGAAGGTCGCCTCGCGCATCTCAGTCACCGAGGCAACATATACAGCCAATCAATACATCGTCAACGGTCGCCGAGCAGTTGCCGCTCCACCATGAAGGCGCGCAGCCGCCCGGCGTCCTCGGCGGACATCAGCCACCGGGGGATCACCGTGGCGGGCATCCGTCCCACGTACACGATCCAGAAATCCGGCGTCTCGGTGACCCGCGTGACGCCGTCCCAGGCGATGCCGCCGGACTCCGAACCGCTGCGCATCATGATGTTGCGGTCGTCGATGTCGTAGCCGCCCTCGACGGCGTACCCGCCGGAGCGGCGCCGGGCCCGCCACCGCACCCACGGCGCGTACAGCATCGACAGCACGCCGGCCACGATCAACGCGGTCCACAGCGACGCGAACCGCGCCGACGCCTGCGAGGCGATCCAGCCCACCACCCCGATCGCGGCGAGGGCCGCGCCGATGAAGCCGAACCGGCGCAGCCGGGCGGCGGCGAGCGCGGCGGCCACGCGGGCCGGATAGGAGGGATCGGCCGGTACGGCGAAACGGATCTGCACGCCCGAACGATAGTGCCCCGCCCGCCTGTGCCGAGCTGGACCCGCGTAGCGCGCCGGTCAGGTCCGGCGCAGCACCAGCGTCGCGAAGCCCAGCACGCCCCGGTACCCGCGCAGCCACTGGTCCCGGTGCTCCCCGGCGGCGGCGAGCGCGTCGGCGGCATCCGGGTGACCCGGGTTGTCCAGTGCCCACTCGGTCAGCGAACCGGTCCACGACCACTCGTAGTCGTCCCACTCGGCGGTATCGCTCACGTGCGCGTACACCGGGGTCCAGCCGGCGCGCTCGGCGGCCGCGACCAGACCGGCGAGGTCGGTGTGGTCGTCGGGTTTCGCGCCGAGCGCGGTCAGCGCCTCCGGCGTCGGCGGCACCTGCCAGAAGCCCTCGCCCACCATCAGGATGCCGTCGGCGTTCACGTGCCGGCCCGCCAGTTCCAGCGTCCCGCCGAACCCGCCGAACGCGTGCGTCGACCCGACGCAGAGCACCAGGTCGTAGTCGCCGTCCGGCACGTACGACCGGGCGTCGCGCTCGTGCAGCGTGAGCCGCTCGGCGAGGCCGCGCACGGCGGCGGCCTCCGCGGCGCGTTCCAGCGCGTACGGGTTGAGGTCCACGCCGTCGGCGTGCCCGTCCGGGTAGTGCGCGAGAGCCTGCAACGCCCACGCCGCCTCGCCGCAGCCCAGGTCGAGGATCCGGGCCGCCGGCCGGCGACCGGCCCGGCGCAGCAGCCGGTTGACGTTGACACCGGAGAGCGGTGCCGCGATCGGGTGGTGCGAGTGCGCGATGCTGCTGAGACGTTGACGGTCCATCGCCGCAGTCAACACGAGTACAACCGGATTGTCGTGCCGGTCAGGTGCGGCAGACGATCGTCGCGTCGTCGGTGGCGACGCCCCCGCGTGCCTCCGCCTCGCGCACCAGGCGGACGACCTCGGCCGGGCCGTCGGTTGCCAGCAGCCGCAGCAACCCCGGCCAGTCGGTCAGGCCGAACGTGTCCACGAGCCGGCTCGCACCGTTGCTGAGCAGCGCCGCCGTGCCCACCTCGCCGGCCGGGCACGCGCCGGTGACCGCCTCGGCCACCACCGCCGGGTCGTCCTTGGCGACCCAGAAGCCGCCGGGGCTGTTGCGGCGGGATCGCAGCTCCATCAGCAGCCGCCGGTACTCGTCGCCGCCCTCCGGCACGTCCGTCAGCCGCTCCTCGAAGGACCGGGCGATCACCACCTCGCGCGGATCGTGGGCGACGAGCGGCTCGCCGCCCGCCCGGCCGACGACGGCCACCGCGTCGCCGAGGACCAGGTGCTCGACGCTGTCGCCGGAGAACCGCAGCAGCGCCACCGCCGCGAACGGGCTGATCGGATGGGCGACGTCGCACGTGTCGCGGTGCGCGTCGGTGACCCGCTGGATGCCCTCGGCCAGCACGTCGCGCAGGCTCCGCTCCTGCGCCAGCGCGCCGAGCAGCGCGCCGCCGAGCCGGGTCGCGTACCAGGCGATGCCGTGGTGGCAGACCTCGTCCGCACCCGCGATGCCGCCGGCGCCGTCGACCAGGACCAGGCCGCAGGGTACGGCGCCGGCGAAATCCTCATTGGTACGGCCGGGATGCCCCGCGTCGGTCGCCATCGCTACCCGCATCGGCTCATCATGCCGGGACCGGCCGGAACGCGATGCCCCGCGCGGCTTGATCTGAAGCGTGGTTGAGGTCTTAGCGTCGTGGGCACCCGACCACTCCCGGAGGTAGAGCACCCTGACGGCACCGCACCTGTCCGACGCCGACCTCGCAGGCCAGCCGGCCGCCTACTGGACGGGCGTCGCGTACGAGTCGCTCATCGCCTTCACCCGGGCCCAGCATGCCTCGCACGGCTTCACCCAGCCCCAGTTCTGGCTCCTGCGCAACCTGTCCCCGAACGACCTCCTGCCCGGTGGCGGCGGACTGACCGCCCCCGAGCTGCGGCACGCGATGCGCTCGTACCTGCGGGCCGAGGACGACCTGGACGCCGAGGCGGAGGTGCTGCGCGAACGCGGCTGGCTGACCCGCGACGCGGACGGCCGGCTACGGATCACCGAGGCGGGGGAGGACGCCCGGCTCCGGCTCAAGCAGCATGCGCCGGGGATCCGGGCCCGCATCCACGACGGCGTCGACGACGCCGATTACGTCACCACCCTCAAGGTGCTCCGGCGGATGATCCGGAACACCGGCGGCACCGTGTAGCGCACGGGCCCGGCTCAGGACGCCCGCAGGCTCCGGATCGCCAGGCGGGCTCCCTGGTGGAGCAGCACGCCGGCACCGGTGTTCGCGACGGCCAGCCCGGCCGCGCCGAGCAGCCCGGCGCCGACGTCCATCACGCCGGTCGCGACCAGCAGGACCGGCCAGCCCAGCGCGGCGGCGACGAGCGACGACCGCCACCAGCGCCCGAGGAGAAGCCCGAACAGGATCAGCACCGGGATCATCGCGGGCGACCTCCTGCCGTCGGCTCGTTCGAGCGTACGCCCGGCTCACCCCGCCGGTCGCCGGGCGCGGGGTCGTCGCGGCTGCCGGAATCGGCCGTACGGGCGCGGCCGGACCGCCAGGATGAGGTGATGCGCGCCAGTCAGAAGATCCGCCACCGGCACGCCGACGTCGACGGCCTGGAGGTGTTCTTCCGCGAGGCCGGACGCCCCGGTGACCCGGCGGTGCTGCTGCTGCACGTGCAGAGCGGTAACGCGCACGCCGACGGGCTCGGCGCGCAGTGGGACACCGCGCGGGCGTACTGGGCCGACCCGGGCGAGGCCACCCGCGCCGCACTGCCCGACTGGCTGACCTTCGCCGGCACCCGGGACCAGTACCTCGCCGGGCTGCCCGAGCACGTACGCCCGTTGCAGGCGCCCGAGGCGTGGCACCTGGACTGGGAGCGGATGACCCGGCCCGGCAACGTCGAGGCGCAGTTCGCGCTGTTCACCGACTACGCCACCCACGTCGCCCGGTTCGGCGAGATCGCCGCGTACCACAGCGCCCACCAGCCGCCGGCGCTCGTGCTGTGGGGCCGGCACGACGCGTACTTCGACGTGGCCGAGGTGCTCGCGTACCACCGCGCGCTCGACCGGATGGACGCGCACCTCTACGACGGCGGCCACCTCCTGCTGGAGACCCACGCGGCCGAGTGCGCCGCGCTCATGCGCGCGTTCGTCCGGGACCACGCGTGAGACGTGGCGAGGGGGCCGTGACGTCACGGCCTGGTCGAGGGCTTCGCCTTCTGCGGGTGGAACGTCTCGTGGCGGGCCAGCATGGCGACGAACTCGCCGATCTTGCGCGTCCGGGTCTCCGCCCGTTTGACCGCGTTCAGCCGGTGGATGAGCGCGAACCTGTTGGCGCTGGTCAGGACGTCGAACATGGCCTGGGCGGCGGGCTCGGCCGCGATGGCGGCGAGCAGGTCGGCCGGCACCTCGGCCTCCGACGGCGGCGCGTAGGCCGCCGCCCACCGGCCGTCCGCCTTCGCGGCCTCCACCGCGGCCCGGCCCGCCGGTGTCATCCGCCCCTGCTCTTCCAGCCGGGCCACGTGCCCGACGTTGCGCTGCGACCAGGAACTGCGGGCCCGGCGCGGAGTGAACCGGATCCAGGAGCTCTCCTGGTCGCGCTTGCGGGCCTGCCCGTCGATCCAGCCGAAGCACAACGCCTCGTCGACCGCCTGCTGCCAGGTCAGCGTGGTGACGGTGCCGCCCTTGCGGGTCAGGGCGAGCCAGACACCGGGAGACGTGTCGTGGTGGGCGGACAGCCACGCGCGCAGCGCGTCCGCGTCGGCCACGATCAGCTCGTCCAGCTCAGCGGTTCCCATGACCAGCAGGCTATGCCGGGGGTACGACGCTACTGCCGGACGCCCGGCTCAGCCGCCCGCCGATCCCCGTCGGGCGACGCGTCGGCCGCCCGCCGTATCCGCCGTCCGGCCACCAGCATCGCCACGCCTGCGCCGGCGAGCCCCGCGCCGATCAGCCCGCCCACGATGCCCGCCGCCGGATCGCGCTCACGGAACGCGTATCCCACGGCCGAGGTCAGGATCGGCGCACCGGTCGGTCCGGCACAACGCCCGGTGCCGACGGGTGTGGTCACGGCATCCGTGAGTCGTGCGACCTCCGGGCCGTCAGCACCTCGTCCAGGTGCCGCTCGCTCCACGACCGGGCGGCCGCGACGAGCGTCAGCAGGCTGCGGCCCAGCGGCGTCAGCGCGTACTCCACACGCGGCGGGTTCTCGTCGTAGGCGGTACGCGTGACCAGCCCGTCGCGTTCCATCGCCCGCAACGTCTCGGCCAGCACCTTCGGCGTGATCGTGCGCAACGGCACCCGCAGCTCGGTGAACCGGCGCGGCCCGTGTTCCAGGCACAGCACCACCATCGCGGTCCACTTGTCGCCGATCTGCACCGGCACCATCCGCGACGGACACGCGGGGTGGAACATGTCCGGATCGAGCGGCGTCACCGCCCGAGCGTAACCCCGGTACCGTTGCGGTAACCGGCACCCCGCGGCCTAGCGTCGCGCCATGACCAGCATCGTCGTCTTCGGCGCGGGCGGCCGGGCCGGCCGCGCGATCACCGCCGAGGCCCACCGCCGCGGCCACCGCGTCATCCCCGTCGTCCGCGACCCCGCCCGCCATCCCGACCTCACCTCCGCGGTACGCGGCGACGTCACCGACCCGGAGGCCGTCACGTCCATCGGGTACGGGCACGACGCCGTCGTCCACGCGGTCAGCCCGGCGTCCGGGCCGGAGACGCTGGCCGCCGCCGGCGCCGACCCGGAGTTCTTCGTCCGGGCCGCAGACGCGCTGCTGCACGGCCTGGCCCGCGCAGGCGTGCCGCGGCTCGTGGCGATCGGCCTGTTCGCCACGCTCACCGACGTGCGCGGCCGGCCCCTCCACGACGACCCGGCCGTCCTGCCCGCCGAGCTGCGGCCGTTCGCGCTCAGCCACGCCGCCGGCCTCGACCGGCTCCGCGCGACGGACACCACAGTCGACTGGCTGGTGCTCACCCCGCCCGCCGCGCTGGACGTGGACGGTCCCCGCACCGGCCGCTACCGCCTCGGCGGCGAGCAGGCCCGGGTGCTCGCGCACCTGTCGTACGCCGATCTGGCGGTCGCGGTGGTCGACGAGATCGAATCGCCGCGCCACCACCGCACCCGGGTTTCGGTCTTCGGGGACGTGCCGGACTAGCCTCCCGCCGCGTTGTGCCGTGCGACCAGGGCCGGCAGCTCGTCCAGCGAACCGATGCGGAACAGGCACCGGTCGGCCACGTCCGGCATGTCGAGGATGTGGCCCCACGGTCCGCGCCGGATCAGGCACGCCGTCATGCCGGCGGCCATCGCCGGGGCGGCGTCGTTGTCCGGCCGGTCACCGACGTACAGGATCGCCGACGCGTCGCCGCCGCCCGCGCGGACCACCCGGTCGAAGAACTCCGGCGCCGGCTTCGCCACGCCCCAGGCCGCCGACGTGCCGATCACGTCCACCGGCAGGTCGAGCGCCCGCAGCGTCGCCTCGGCGTGCTCCGGCTGGTTGCCGGCCAGGCCGACGCGCAATCCCTGCTCCCGCAGGGCGGCCAGGCAGGCCCGCGCGTCCGGGTACAGATCCTCCTCGCCGAACGACTCCGGGTCGCCTGCCGCGACCCGGCGCGCGAGTTCGGCGGTGAGGTCGAAGTCCGGCCGGAACGCCCGGAACACCTCCTGGTAGTCCAGCCCTCTGGCGATCACCGCGCCGAAGACCGCGGAGAACGTGTGCCGCGGTACGCCGAGCCAGTCCGCCCAGGTCGCGAACTCGCGGGTCTCGTCGAGGATCGTCCCGCCCACGTCGAAGAAGACCGCCTGGATCATTCGCGGATCGTACTGTCGTTGATCAGCCTGTGGGGGGCGCCCGGGTGGCGCAGACTGCGCGCATGAATGCCGCCTTCCTCCCCGAACCGCCGCAGAGCCCGGCGTCGAAAGCCGCGTACGAGGACGACCTCGCCTCCGACGGCTACGTCAACAACCTCACCCGCGTCTGGTGCTGGCGACCCGACGTGCTGATGTCCTTCCAGAACACGCGCACCGAGCTGCTGTCCGAGTCCACGCTGTCCTCGCGTGAGGTGGCGGTGCTGGTCGCCGCCACGGCCGCCGCGCGGGGCGACTCGTACTGCTCGCTGGCGTGGGGCGCGCGGCTGGCCGGGATGAGCGACGAGGAGACCGCCGCCGCGGTGCTGCGCGGCGACGAGGCGGACCTGTCGGAGCGGGAGACGGCGCTCGCGGACTGGTCCCGCCGGGTCGTGACGGACCCGAACGCCACCACCGAGGGCGACACGCGACGCCTGCGCGAGGCCGGCCTGAGCGACCGGGAGATCTTCGAGGCGACCACGCTGATCGCGTTCCGGCTGGCCTTCTCCACGGTGAACGACGCGCTCGGCGCGCGGCCGGACGCGCAACTGGCGGAGAAGGCGCCACGGCTCGTCCGGGAGGCGGTCACGTTCGGCCGCCCGGTCTGAGCGAGCGGGCCCCGGCCCCGGGCCGTGCCTCGACCGGGCGGCCTCGGGGCAGCGGGCCGCCACGCGAGCGGAGATCATCATCCGGTGACAGACACCGCCGCGTACACGTTGGCCGTTCCGCCGTTGTTCGCCGCCCTGGCTCCGGCGACCGACGTCCTGATCGCCGGCGCCGGCGGCGGCTTCGACGTATACGCCGGCCTGCCGCTGGCGCTGGCGCTCTGGCAGGCCGGCAAGCGGGTGCACCTGGCCAGTCTCTCCTTCTCGGAGCTGGAACTGCTCGACCGGCAGGTGTGGGTGGACGAGCACGTCGCGGCGATCCGGCCGGACACCCTCAGCCCGGACTGGTACTTCCCGGAGGCGCACCTGGCCCGCTGGCTCGCGGGCCGGGACCTGCCGTCGACCGTGTACGCCTTCCCGCCGCTGGGCGTGCAGCCGCTGCGCGAGGCGTACCGGCACCTGGTCGACCGGCTCGACCTCGACGCGATCGTGCTCGTCGACGGCGGCACCGACATCCTGCTGCGCGGCGACGAGAGCGGCCTGGGCACCCCGGTGGAGGACATCACCAGCCTGGCCGCCGTGGCCGGACTGGACGTGCCGGTCCGGCTGGTGAGCAGCCTCGGTTTCGGCATCGACGCGCACGACGGCGTCAACCACGTCGAGGTGCTGGAGAACCTGGCCGCGCTCGACCGGGAGGGCGGCTACCTCGGCGCGCTGTCCATTCCCGGCTCCAGCCGTGAGGCCGTGCTCTACCGCGAGGCGGTCGCGCAGGCCCAGGCCGCCACCCCGCACCGGCCGAGCATCGTCCAGGGGCAGATCGCCGCCGCCACCGGCGGCGCGTTCGGAGACGTACGGTTCAGCCGGCGCACCGGCCACGGCGACCTGTTCGTCAACCCCCTCATGGCGATCTACTTCTCCGTCGACCTGCCCCGGCTCGCCGCCCGCTGCCTCTACCTCGACCGGATCGAGAACACGATCGGGCGGCGCCAGGTCATCACCCGCATCGAGGCGTTCCGCGACGAGCTGCGGGCCGCCCGGGTACCCCGGGCGTATCCGCACTGACGGCCACGGCATGTCGTACCGGTGTGGGAGGGTCCGGGCATGACGACGTTCGTGCTCATCCACGGTGGCGGGGGCAGCGCGTGGGACTGGCATCTGCTGGTTCCCGAGCTGGCCGCCCGGGGTCACGACGCGGTGGTGCCGGAGCTGCCCATCGGTGACCGGTCGGCGGGGTTCGCCGAGTTCGGCCGGGCGGTGATCGACGCCGCCGGTGACCGCGACGACCTGGTGGTGGTCGGGCACTCGTACGGCGCGTTCACCGCAGCGCTGGTCGCCGACCGGCTGCCGGTGCGCCTGCTGGTCCTGCTCACGCCGATGATCCCGCGGCCCGGCGAGAAGCCGGGGGACTGGTGGGGCAACACCGGCTACCGCGAGCCGGACGGGCTCAGCGAGGAGCAGCAGTTCTACAACGGCGTGCCGGCCGAGATCGTCGCCGAGGCACCCGCGCACGCCCGGGAGCAGGTCAGCGCGGAGTGGGACGAGCCGTGGCCGCTGCCCACCTGGCCGGCCGTGCCGACGAGGGTGCTGATCGGCCGCGACGACCGGTTCTTCCCCGCCGACTTCCAGCGCCGGGTGGCCGCCGACCGGCTCGGCGTGGTGCCGGACGAGATCGACGGCGGCCACGCGGTGGCGCTCAGCCGTCCGGGCCCGCTCGCCGACCGGCTGACCGCCTACCTGGTGTCCTGATCCCGCCTCGCCGTGATCCGTCCGGCCCCTCCCGACGACATGCTGATCGGGAGGGGCGAGGCGCCGTGCGGATCCGCGACTGAGGGTTCACGGCGGCTGTCCGGTCTCTCCGAGGCGGTGACGGCCGGATAGCCGCCGGGGTCAGCTGCCGGCCGGCGCGGGTGAGACGGGTAGGGGCCGGCGGCGCCGACGGGCGAGCAGGCCGAGGACGAGATCGACGACGAGGAAGCCGAGCAGGGTGACGCCGAACCAGGGCAGTGCCCAGCCGAGTGCCAGGGTGACCGGTACGCCGAGCAGCAGCGCCCACCACGGGAGCCCGCGGAGGCCACCTCGGGCGGGCGGTGAGCCGAGCGGGGCGCGACGGCCGGCGCGGGTGGGGCGGCGCTGCCACCACATGCGATAGCCCCAGACGATGACGCAGAGCAGACCGAGAGCGAGCGCGGCGAGAAGGACCTGGTTGATCGGCCCGAACAGGATTCCCATGTGGGCTTGGATGCCGAGGCTGCTGAGCTGCGCGAGCAGCGGCCAGTCGGCGAAGTCGCTGCGGGCGGTGACCGCGCCGGTGGTGGGCTCGACGGCGATTCGGTCCTTCGCGACCGGCCAGGCGTTGTCGACCTGGGCGACGGTCCAGGCCAGGCCGGACTCCGCGGCCGGGCTGATCTCCACCGGTCCCGAGAGTCCGGCGCTGCGCGCGGACGCCAGCACGTTGTCGTAGGACGCCGGATTGTCCGCCGTGCCGGTCGCCGCGCCACCGTGCTGATGCTCACCACCGCCCGCGGGCGGGGCCACGCCGTCGACGGAGGTGGAGAGTTCCGGAGTGCCGGCGCGCAGGGTGTCCAGGCCGGTGCTGAAGTTCGCGCCGGCGTACCGGGACCAGGTCAAGCCGGTGGCAGAGAGAAACAGCAGGCCGACCGCGAGCCAGACACCCGTGGTGGCGTGCCAGCCCCGGGTACGGCGAACTCCCTTGCGGGCGGTCAGGTCCGGTACGAGCAGGTGTGTCGTCCGGGCGCGGGTGGCGCTGCGGCGGCGCCACCACAGGACTACCCCGCCGAGAACGAGAACCCACAACCAGCTGGCGGCGATCTCGGAGTAGTGCCGGCCGACCTCGCCGAGGTGCAGGTTGCGGTGCAGGTCGTCGAGCCAGGTGGTGGCCGGGGTGGAGCCGAACCAGGTGGTGAGCTGCCCGGTCACCTCGCCGGTGTACGGGTCGACGTAGACGGTGTGCTGCTTGTCGCCGAGTTCCTCGAGCGAGAACACCACCTGGGTGGTCCGGTCGCCGGTGCCGGGCGCCACGGCGGCGATGGTGCCGTCGGGGTGCGCCGCCCGTGCGGCGGTGACCTGCTGGGCGAGGGTCTTCGGCTGGTCACCGACGGCGGCCACGGTCAGCCGGTCGCCGTAGAGGGCCTGGTCCAGCTGCGGGGTGATGGTGTACGCCAGGCCGGTCAGGGCGGCGACCAGCAGGAACGGGGCAACCAGGAGGCCGGCGTAGAAGTGCAGCCGGGTCAGCAGCGCGGCGAACGGCGTGGGCTGGCGGCCCGGCCGAGCGGACGGCGCGGCGGTGGAGGTGTCCGGCGCGGGATCGCCGGACAGTTCGGTGACGGACATCGACTACTCCGATCGAAAATATGGGCTTTTGGTTCGGGGTGGCTCGTGCCCGTCGAGCCGTGGGCTGCCCGGCTGCCGTCTCCCGATCGAGTAGTCGGTCAGGTGTGTCAGGAAGTTCCCTCGTCCGCGTAGATCTTCGGGTTGTCGTCCGGCGCGGTGCCAGGACGCCTCCGCGTGCCGACGGCGGCGAAGGGGCGTCGTGGCGGGCCGACTCGCGCCAGGGTGCCGTCGAGGATCATCCGGTGCCGGTTGATCAGGGCTGCGACGTCCGCCGCGCCAGGTGGACCGTGACATCCGCGGTGACCTCGACCGTGCCGGGCAGCACGTCCCGGACGCGGCGGAACACCTGCTCACGTACGGGTGGCGGCAGTTCGAGATAGGCCGAGACGGTCGACAGGAGACCGACGTAGTCGTCGGCGCTGATGGTGATCCGCCGCGCGATCTGCGACTGGCGCACGTCGGTGAACCACTCGGACGCGCGCAGCTCGGTGCCGGGCCACTGCATGGCGGCTTCCGGTGGCGTCCCGTCCGGCGACGGGATCTCGTCGTCGGCGAGGAACGCGGACCGGGCCGCGGCCACCGCGTCGCGCAGCGCCGGGTCGGCGATCCGCAGCGGCCCGCCGAACGACGCGAACACGCCACCGGACGCGAGCAGCCCGGCGATCCGCTCCCATCGCCGGTCCGGGTCGGTCCAGTGCAGCGCCGCCGCCGCGTACACCAGGTCGTGGCGTTCGCCGGCGCGCAACTGCTCGAACGCGGCCTGCCGGACCCGCACGTCGGCGGGGACGTGCCGGCGCAGTTCGGCGAGCATCGCGGGGTCCGGGTCGGTCGCGGTGACCGCGATGCCGCGCCGCGCGAACAGCCGGGTCGCCTTGCCGGTCCCGGCGCCGATCTCCAGTGCGGTCCGGACCGGCCGGTCCGCGTACGCCAGCACCAGGTCGGCCAGCTCCTCCGGATAGCCGGGCCGGAACCGCTCGTACGCCCGCGCTGCCGCCCCGAAGCTCAACGCACGATCCGGCATACCGGGCATCCTTCCACGCTCAGGCCGCCGGGCTACGCGTCCGGGTCCCATGCCGCGATCCGGTCGAGTACGCGCCGGTCGCCCTCCATGGCGAGCGCGTCCAGCGGTATCCGGCCGTAGAAGGCCAGGACCAGATCACCGGCGGTGGACCGGGCGGCGGTGTCGGCCGGGCCCGCATCGCCTCCGAGGGGAAGGCGGGTGACCCGTGCGCCGTCGGGGGAGAGCCGCACGCGCCACCACTCGCCCTCGGTGAGGTGGTAGTCGAGGACGGCGGGCTCGTACGGCCACGGCACAGTGGTCGCGCAGCAGGTGAACAGGAAGTCCGCCACGCCGTCGAGGGCCACCTCGACCGGCAGCGGCTGCGGCGCGCCCACGGTGAGCTGGGCGTCGTAGGTGTGCACCGCGATCTCCTGGAGCTGGTGCCGGGCGACGGCGCCGCAATTCTGCGGCGACTGCGACGTGTCCCACCACGTCCAGCAGCCCCGATCGGGTCCGGCGTCGCCCAGCGCGGCCAGCAGCCGTTCGGTGGACTCGGCCAGCCAGTCGCGCAGCGCCGTACGCTCCCGGGGCGCGTCCGGACCGCCGGGTGCGGCCCGCCCGGAGGCCTCCGGTCCGGCGGCGACGGTGGCCGCCCAGGAGCGGCGTCCCTGACCGATGTGCCGGGCCAGGTCGAACAGCGTCCACCCGGGACAGGTCGGCACCGGCGCGTCGAGGTCCGGCGCGGCGGCGACCGCGTCCCGGAACGCGGCCGACCGGTCGTCGATCAGCCGCAGCCGATCGGGAAACGTCAGGGGTTCGGTCACCCCGGCTGTCTACCACCGTGCCCGGAGGCCCGACAGCGGGTTTCGGCGCGCACGTGCGCGGTGACGGCGTCGGCCACCTGCTCGGGCGGAGCGGACGCGTCGATCAGACGGGCGTCGGTCACCGACGCGAACGCGGTGAGGGCCCGGTCGACGTGGTCGTGCCGCCAGCCGCGGGCGCCGGACTCGACCTGGTCGGCGTCGATCCGGGCCCGCAACCGGTCCTCGGGGAGCGTGAGCACGACCTCGCGGACGTCGACGCCCGCGGCGCGGATGCCGCCGAGGATCTCCGCCCGGTACGCCGGGTCGAGCAGGCTCATCGGCACGATCCAGACGCCGGCGTGGTGCCGGTCCAGCCCGGTGACCGTCTGCACGACGAGGTGACGCCACAGGGGCAGATCCTGGAAGTCGCCGGTCGGCGGGGTGACGAACGCGGTGAGCATCGAGCCGAGGAACTCCGGGTCGAACAGCCGCGCATCCGGCAGCGCGTTCGTGAGCAGCCGCGCGGTGGTCGTCTTGCCGACACCGAACGCGCCGTTGAGCCAGACGATCACGCGATCATGATGCCATCACGCCGCGAAGTCGACGCCGGCGAGCGGCACGCCCCGGTACGCGGCGAGGCGCTCGGCCTCGGCGACCACCGCGTCGCGGGTGCTGCCGGTGAGCTTGCGCCAGGGCTGGACGGCGACGGTGAACGACCGGCCGGACTTGCGGGGCCGCCAGGTGCCGGCCAGATCCCCGTCGGCCAGCACGGCGCCGGGGCGGCCCAGCACCGGCCACAGCTCCGTGGCGCGGGCCGCGTCCGGCACGAGCGTCGCCCGGTCCTTCGCCTGGAGGAACAGGTCGAACGGGCCGAGCAGGCGGGTCGTCGTGGCGTCCGCCGACGCCAGCGCCGCCTCGTCGGCGGCGAGCAGCCAGCGCGTCTCGCCGTCGACGCTCACCTCGACCGCGTCGTGCGGCCAGCGGGCCTTGACCTCCTTGACCGGAGCGTCGAGGTAGTCGGCGACGTGCTTGGGCGTGGCCGGGCCGAGCAGCCGCAGGTACGCGCGGATGAGCTCGAACCGGTCGCCGGGCGCGGCGGCCGCACGGAAGCCGCGGATGCGTTCCAGGATCGGCGGTGACGTGTCGAGCCGCAGCTCCAGCCCGGCGCGCACGGCGGCCAGCCGGAACGGCATCTCGTAGAGGTGGATCGCGTCGCACGGCCGGCAGTGCCGCAGGTAGGGCTCGGGCATCACCTCGGCCAGGCGGCCGGAGACCGCGCCCTTGACCGTGGGCTCGCGGACGATCTCCCGCATCCGCGCGGCCACCTCGTCGAGCGCGGCGACGATGCCGATGCCCGCCGCCTTCAACGGCTTCGCCGCGTCGTAGATGCGCTTGCCCGCGTCGGCGTCGGAGAACGGCTCGACCGCGGCGGCCACCGCGCCCACGTCGGCGCGGCGGTAGAGGTGCGGGGCGCCGCGTACGGTCCAGAGCAGGACCAGGTCGTCGCCGGTCAGCGAGGTCACGTCGACGCCGCGCGTGGCGAGCGCCCACCGGCCGCCGTCGGGACCGGTGTCCTGTGCGCCGATGTCGAGCACGGCGGTGTCGGCGAGCGAGCCCCGCGCCCGGTCGAGCTGCTGGGCGCGGACGCGGAAGGCCAGCACCTGACGCCTGTCGGTCATCGTCACAGCGTAGGCGGGGGCACCGACACGTCCGGCGCGGAGCGCGGACCGGCGTGGCCGGGCGCCGTCAGCGGGCGGCGCCCGGTAGGGAGTCCGTCCGGCGGTCGGGGCCGGAGCGCTTGAGCAGGAACACCCCGCCGCCGATGAACACGAGGCTGAGCACGATCCCGACCAGGTTGCCGTCGGCGAGCGTGGCGAAGATGCCGAGCAGGCCGAGGATGACGGCCACGCCCCCGACCAGACGCATGACGTAACGACCGACTGCCTTGCCCCGTGAATCCATCATGGACGCCCGTCTACCCCCGCCGTCCTGCCGGCAAACGAGCAGCCCGCGTCAGCGAGCCGCGAGCAGCCGTTCGCGGACCTCGCGGCGCAGGATCTTGCCGATCTGGGAGTACGGCAGCTCGTCGACGATCACGACCCGGCGCGGCACCTTGTACCCGGCCAGGTGGGTGCGGCACGAGGTCCGGATCGCCTCCGGGCTGCCGGCCACCGCCGGGTCGACCACCACCGCGGCGACGACCTCCTCGCCGTCGTCGGTGGGCATGCCCACGGCGGCGGCCTCGCGTACGCCCGGGACGCGGCGCAGCGCCTCCTCCACCTCGGACGGGTAGACGTTGAACCCGCCGGTGATGATCAGTTCCTTGATCCGGTCGACGACCGTCACGAAGCCGTCGGCGTCCATGGTGACGATGTCGCCGGTACGCATCCAGCCGCCGGGCAGCAGCACCTTCGCGGTCTCCTCGGGCCGGTGCCAGTAGCCGGTGAACACCTGCGGCCCGCGGACCAGCAGTTCACCGGCCTCACCCGGCGCGCGGTCGCGGCTCGGGTCCTCGGGGTCGACGATGCGGACGTCGGTGGAGGGGAACGGCACGCCCACGGTGCCCGGCCGACGGGTCGGCGCGACCGGGTTGCCGACGGTGATCGGGGACGTCTCGGTCATGCCGTACCCCTCGACCAGCAGACCGCCGGTCACCTGCTCCCACAGCTCCACGGTGGCCGGTGGCAGCGACATCGCGCCGGAGATCGCGTACCGGATGGAGGTGAGGTCGACGCCGCGTTCGCGCGCGGCGGTGGCCAGCTTCGCGTAGACCGGCGGTACCGCGGGCAGGAACGTCGGCGGGCGGCGGCGGACCGCGTCGAGCACCTGGTCGGCGTCGAAGCGGGGGAACAGCACCAGCGTCGCGCCGATGCTCACGGCGAAGGTCAGGCAGAGCGTCAGCCCGTAGGCGTGGAACAGCGGCAGCACCGCGTACACCGTCTCCGCGCCGTCGCGCAGGCCCGGTACCCAGGCGCGGCCCTGCGCGGCGTTGGCGCGCAGGTTGCGGTGGGTCAGCACCGCACCCTTCGGCTCGCCGGTGGTGCCGCCTGTGTACTGGAGCAGCGCCACGTCGCCGGCCTCGGGCGCGGGATGCCCGGCGGGCAGCGGCCCGGCGGCGGCGACCAGCTCCGACCAGGGCAGGGCGCCGGGCGCGGGGGCGGTCATGGCGGCGCGGGCGGCGCGGACCTTCGGCAGCGGCACCCGCAGCGCCCACCGCTTGAGCCGCGGCAGCGCCGCGGTCAGGTCGACCGACACCACGGTACGCACGGCGCCGCGTCCCGCCACCAGCGGCGCGACCTTGTCCCAGGCGATCGCGACCGTCGCGCCGTGGTCGGTGAGCTGCCGGTCCAGCTCGTCGGCGGTGTAGAGCGGGTTGTGCTCGACGACGACCGCGCCGAGGCGCAGCACGGCGTAGAACGCGACCACGTGCTGCGGGCAGTTCGGCAGGACCAGAGCCACCCGGTCGCCCGGGCCGACGCCGAGCCGGCGCAGCGCCTCGGCGGCGCGGGCCACCTGGTCGGCCAGCTCGGTGAACGTGGTGGTGGCGCCGTAGAAGTCGAGCGCGACGCGGGGACCGAACCGTCCGGCCGCCTCGGTGAGCAGGTCGACGAGCGAGCCGTCCGGCTCGGCGATCTCGGCGGGCACCCCGGGTGCGTAGCTACGGGTCCAGGGTCGCTGGGCGGTCGCGTCCATCGCCGTTACTCCTCGTCGCGCGGATGACGCCCCCAGCCTAACTTAACCGGGCGGTAACCTACGCTCACGTAGGTTGCCGGGTGGGTCACACCCCCGCAGGTCAGCGGCGGCGGGTCGAATGCTGGTGCACCACCCGCCGTCCCTTCACGATCCCGAAGATGATGACCGCGGCGAGCGCGATCACGCCGATGACGACGAGCCAGCGGACCGCCTCCAGCAGCAGCCCGAGCAGGATGAGCACACCGGCGACCACGCCGACCACCCAGAGCAACGCACGCATGTCCCAGCCTCCCGTCGTACGGTGGGCCGTGCGCTTTCCCGCTGCTCGTGCGGCCATGCGCCGCCGGATGGATCAGTGCCGGGCCACGTACACGGTGTTCGCCGCCTCCCGGCCCTGCAACGGGTTCGGGAACCGGACGACGTGCGCCACCGAGGTCGGGAACACCTCGGTCAGCGTGCGCTGGAACGCCGGGTCCGGCGGGTCGTTCGACCACAGCGCGAAGACACCCTCCGGGTGCAGCAGTGCGGCCAGCCGACGCAGCCCGTCGACCGTGTAGAACGAGGCGTGGCTGGGGTGCAGCACCTGGCGGGGGGAGTGGTCCACGTCCAGCAGCACCGCGTGGAAGCGGCGGCCGGGCTCGTCCGGGTCGAGACCGTCGCCGGCCACAGCGGCGAAGAAGTCCGCCCGGACGAACCGGGTACGCGGATCGGTGGCCAGCCCGGCGGCGAACGGCAGTAGATCCCGCCGGTGCCAGTCGATCACGTCCTCGATCGCCTCGACCACCACCAGTGAGCGAACCCGGGGATCCTCCAGCGCGGTACGCGCGGTGTAGCCGAGGCCGAGCCCGCCGACCACCACGTCCAGCGCGTCACCGGTGAGCGGGGCCAGCCCGAGCCGGGCCAGTTCGATCTCCGCGACCGGGAAGGCGCTGGACATGAGGTACTCGTCGTCGAGCTTGACCTCGTACACCTCGGAGTCCAGTGCCGGGTCACGGCGCCGCCGCAGGCTGATCGCGCCGATCGGCGTCTCCCGCCAGGCCAGTTCCTCGAAACGCGCGCCCACCCGGTGTCCTCTCCGCTGATCCGTCCCCGGATGCTACCGGCCGGTCCCGGCCCCGGCCCGGCGAAACGGCGGCGGACGGCGGTCAGCCGGCGGGGCGGGTGGCGACCACCACGGTGTCCAGCGCGTCGACGGTCCCGCCGTCGGTGGCCGGGACCGGCCGGCGGGTCGTCTCGGCCCGCTGCACGCGCAGCCCGGCCAGCCCGTCGACCACCGACTCCGGCGTGAGCAGCACGTCCGGATCCTGCGGGCCGCCGACGCCGCCGGAGAGGTTTGCCAGGTCGTGGCCCACCACCACGAGCGTGCCGCCGAGGCGCAGCGCGGACTTCGCCGCGGCGAGCACCCCGGCGAACTCCGGCGCGGGCAGGTGCAGGTAGCTGATCAGCACCAGGTCGTAGCTGTTCGGCACCGGCCGGTAGGCGGTCACGTCCGCGACCCGCCAGTCGACTGTGACGCCCCGCGCGGCGGCCAGCTCCCGCCCCCGGTCGACGGCCACCGCGGAGAAGTCCACCGCGTTGACCCGCCAGCCCTGACCGGCCAGCCAGACCGCGTTGCGGCCCTCGCCGGCGGCGATGTCCAGCGCTGACCCGGGAGTCAGCCCGGTGACCGACTCGACCACGAAACGGTTGGGCTCAGCGCTCCACACCAGTCCGGGCGTGTCGGCGTACCGGCTGTCCCAGGCGCTGCTGTCCACTGTGTTCCCTCCTCCGGCGGCCCCACACCGCCATGGTGACCGTACCGGCCACGGCAAGCGCTCCCACGGCGAGTCCCCATACCGGCGGCAACTGCTGCGCGAGCACGAACACGCCCATCACCACGACGAACCAGCCGAACCCCCGGCGCAGCAGGTCGGCCGGGATCCGCCCGGCGAGCCGGCCACCGAGCAGGCTGCCGACGACGGCGGCGGCGGTGACCCCGGCGGCCAGACCCCAGTGGATCTGCACGCTGGACAGGTAGCCGGCCAGACCGGCGAACGACTTCATCGCGATGACGACCAGCGAGGTGCCGACGGCTACCGGCATCGGCAACCCGCCCAGCAGGGCCAGAGCGGGTACGACCAGGAAGCCGCCGCCGGCGCCGACCAGGCCGGTGACCAGGCCGACGACCACACCGTCCCCGACCACCCGCAGCATCGGCAGCTCGTGCGGCACCGGGCGGCCCTCGGCGGACCGGCGGCCCCGCAGCATCGCGACCGCGGTGGCGAGCATCATCAGCGCGAACCCGGTCAGCAGGACGCCGGCCGGGACGAACTCGGCCAGCCGGCCGCCCGCGTACGCGCCGGTCATGCCGGCCACACCGAAGATGAGCCCGGTACGCCAGCGGACCCGGTTCGCCCGGGCGTGCGGCAGTACGCCGACGGCACTGGTCACGCCGACGACCAGCAGCGAGGTGGCGATCGCCTCCTTGGCGGGCAGATCGGCGACGTAGACCAGCAGCGGTACGGCGAGGATCGACCCGCCGCCGCCGAGCAGGCCCAGCGTCACGCCGATCAGCACCGCGCCGGCCAGCGTCAGGACGAGAGTCGTCACTTGCGGCTCCCGTCACGCAACTGCCCCACGATCGTGTCCAGGTCGCAGCTCGCGCCGCGGTTGTACGGCAGCTTGCTCAGCAGCATGCCCATGGCACAGGTGTTTGTGAGCGCGGCGAACGTGAGACCCGCGCCGATGAACGCGGCGACCCACTTCAGGCCGGGCACGAACACCGAACCGAGGACGGCGGCGAGCACGATCGAGCCGGCGACGAGGCGTACCTGGCGCTCCAGGTCCCAGCGCGGCCGGCCCTGGTTGACCGGGGCGTTCGTGGCCTGCCAGGCCAGCATGCCGCCGTCGAGCACCTTCACGTTGGGCAGGCCGACGGTGCCGAGCGCCTGACCGGCCTGGCCGGCCCGGACGCCGGAGCGGCAGATCAGCACCACGTCCTCGTCCAGGTGGCTGCGCAGCTCCGCGCGGTGCTCCCGGAGCAGGTCCAGCGGCACGTTGTACGCGCCGGGGATGTGCGCGGCCTCGAACTCACCGGGCGTGCGCACGTCGAGCATTCGGGGCGTACGGCCGGCGGCGATCAGCTCGCGCAGCGTCGCCGCGTCGATGGTGGTGGGGGTGGTCGTGGTCATGCTTCGGTCTCCTTCAGCGGGTGTTTTCGGGCAGTGTCGGGCGCCGGCCGGCGTAGGGACACGCCGGCCGGGGGCTCGGGGAGAGGTCAGGCGGCGGGCGCCATGCGTACGCCGGCCGCCTCGGCCCGGGCGTACGAGTCGTCGATCAGCACCACGTCACGGCCGGCGTTGGCGAGCAGGGACGCGGCGGCGGTGGCCCGGTAGCCGGAGCCGCAGTGCACCCACACCGTCCCGGCGGGGATGTCGGCGAGCCGCTTCGGCACGTCCGGCAGCGGCACGTGCACCGCACCGTCGATGTGCCCGGCCTTCCACTCGTTCGTCATCCGCACGTCGAGGACGACCTGCGGCGCGGGCAGCCCGGCCGGGGTCCTCCCGGCCTGCGCGGCGGCGAGCGCGTCGAAGTCGGCCACCGCCATCTCCCGCAGCTGCGACGGGTCCGTGGTCCACTGCTCGGGCTCGCCGGTGGCCTGGGCGGCCGGGCGGTCGATGCCGATGCGGACCAGTTCCCGCTGGGCGTCGGCGACCTGCTCCGGGGTCTGCGCCAGGAACGTGATCGGCACGCCCCAGTCGATCAGCCAGCCGAGCCACGTCGACATCGGCCCGTCCAAGCCGAGGCTGACGGTGCCGGCCAGGTGCGAGGCCGCGTACGCCTTGCGGTGGCGCAGGTCGACCACCCACTCGCCGGCGGCGATACGACGGCGCAGCTCGCCGGCGTCGGCGCGGGCCACCGGGGTGAGGTCGACCGGGGCGGGACCGGCGGCGTTGGCGACGCCCATGTGCGCGTAGTACGCCGGGTAGGCGTCCAGCCCGGCCAGCGTCTCGGTGACGAACTGGTCGGCGGCCAGCCGCAGCACCGGATTGGCCTCCTTCTCCCGGCCGATCGTCGACTCGGGGGCGTCGGCCTGGCTGGCCGAGCAGAAGCTGCCGAAGCCGTGCGTGGGCCAGACCTGCGCGCCGTCGGGCAGCAGGTCGGCCAGCTTGCGCGCCGAGGCGTACTGGTGGTGCGCCAGCTCGTGGGCGTACTGCTGGCCGAGCAGGTCGGTGCGGCCTGTGGTGCCGAACAGCAGCGAGCCGCCGGTGAACACACCGGCCGCCGCCCAGCCGCCGTCGGTGGCCTCGTCGAGCGCGTACGACAGGTGGTGGAAGGTGTGCCCCGGGGTGCCGATCACCCGCAGCCGCATGGTGTCCGACACCGGCACGGTGTCGCCGTCGGCGGCCGGGGTCCGGTCGAACTCGACCGTGTCGGCGGCAGCCACCAGGTACTGCGCGCCGGTGATCCGGGCCAGCTCCAGGCCGCCGGAGACGTAGTCGTTGTGGATGTGCGTCTCGACCACGTGCGTGATCCGTACGCCCTTGGCGCCGGCCAGGTACAGGACGCGGTCGATGTCGCGCTGCGGGTCGACCACGATCGCCACCCGGCCGTCGGAGGCGAGGTAGCTGCGGTCGCCGAGCGAGGAGGTCGCGATGACGGACACGTCGAGAGTCATGCCGTTTCCTCTCATTGCCTATATACCCCCGGGGGTATGCATGGGACAGTCTGCGGCCTGGGTTCTCCAGGCAGGTGTTTACCCGCCCGCGTCGCGGTCACACGGCGCGGGCGGGGCTCGGCCGGTCAGGCGGGTGCCGTCAGGCCAGGGGAGCTGTCAGGCTGGGGAGCCGTCAGGCGAGGGACAGGAAGAGCTTCTCCAGCTCCTCCTCGGTCATCTCCGGCTCCTCGCCCGCCTGGCGGGCGGCGTCGCAGTAGCGCATGCCGGAGGCGATGATCTTGAAGCCGGCCCGGTCGATGGCCTTGGAGACCGCGGCGAGCTGAGTCAGCGCGGCGCGGCAGTCCTCGCCGTTCTCCATCATCTCGATGACGGCGTTGAGCTGCCCCCGGGCCCGCTTGAGCCGGGTCAGCGCCTCGCCTGTCATCTCCGGTCGAAGATTCACGTCGTACCTCCTGCGCTCGAAGATACCCCAGGGGGTACCCGTACCGCCACTCGTCAGGCGGTCTTGGTCCGAACCTCGTCCATGTCGAGGTCGCGCACGGCCCGGATCAGCTCCTCCAGCCCGGCCGTCGGCAGGGCGCCCGGCTGGGCGAACACCAGCACGCCGTCCCGGAACGCCATCAGTGTCGGGATCGACCGGATCTGGGCGGCGGCCGCCAGGGCCGGCTCGGCCTCGGTGTCGACCTTGCCGAAGACGATGTCCGGGTGTTGCTCGCTGGACTTCTCGTAGACCGGCGCGAACGCCCGGCAGGGGCCGCACCAGCCGGCCCAGAAGTCGACAAGGACGATGCCGTCCCGGTTGACCGTCTCTGCGAAGTCGGTGGTGGTCAACGCCACGCTGGCCATCAGTACCTCCGTCGGTTCGGGTTCCGTCATGTGTAACACACCCCCGGGGGTATCCATTCCAGGTGGTGCTGCGGCCGGTGCGCCGTGATCGACTCCAGGTCGGGGAAGTGGTGGGGTCCGGGTGGGTGGGATGCAACCACTTCGGCGTACCGGCGGATCGGGGGACCGACGAAGGGGCGG
Source organism: Micromonospora sp. AB353 (assembly GCF_049538395.1). Lineage (NCBI taxonomy): Bacteria > Bacillati > Actinomycetota > Actinomycetes > Micromonosporales > Micromonosporaceae > Micromonospora > Micromonospora sp. AB353. The sequence continues at coordinate 123,821 of NZ_JBMVFV010000002.1, forward strand.
TGAGGGACACGCAGGGTCGCCGGGGCATCGACGGAGCGCTTATCCTGTGCGCCGACCATCCCGGCGGGAAGGGACACGATGGCGTCGCGGCAGGACCAGCTGCACTCGTACCAGTTCACCGTCCAGCGGGCGGTCGCCGCGCTCGTCATGCGGGAGACGGACCCGCCGCAGTCCCCGTTCCGCCGGCTGGCCGGCGCCGGTCTGGCCAGCGTCCTGGTCGCGGCGATCGCGCTCGGCGGCGTCGCCCTCTACGGCCTGTTCACCGGCGGCGGTGACTCGTGGCGCGAGACCGGCGCGGTGATCGTGGAGAAGGAGTCGGGCGCGCGTTTCGTCTACCGCGACGACAAGCTGCACCCGGTGCTCAACTACGCCTCCGCGCTGCTGATCATCGGGGCGGAGCAGCCGAAGACGGTGCTGGTCGGCCGCCGGGCCATCGAGGGAGTGCCACGCGGCCTGCCGCTGGGCATCGCCGACGCGCCGGACTCGCTGCCCGCGCCGAACCGGCTCGTCCGCGACGCCTGGACGCTCTGCTCGGTACCGGGTGACGACACGGGGCGCGGGGAGGCCGTGCGCGGCGAGGCCCGCTCGGTGCTGCTGATCGGGCGGGAAGCCACCGGTGGCCGGCCGCTCGGCGACCAGGGCCTGCTCGCCCGCCACCCGGACGGCGGCCTGCACCTGCTCTGGCACGACCGGCGCTACCTGCTGCGCGACACCGACCGGGTGCTCGCCGCGCTCGCCGCCACCCGGGAACGGGCGGTGCCGGTGGCGGCGGCGCTGCTGAACACGCTCCCCGCCGGCGCCGACCTGGCCCCGCCGCCGGTGGACGACCTCGGTGAGCCGTCCGAGCGGGTCACCGGCGCGGCGGTGGGCGACGTCTACCTGGTGCGCAACTCCGGTGGCGGCCGGCAGTACGCGGTCGCCCAGCGCGGCGGGCTGGCAGCGATCACCGAGTTACAGGCCGCGTTGCTGCTGGCCCGCACCGGCCAGCGGGAGCCGGAACCGATCACGCTCGGCCGGTTCGCCGCACTGCCGAAGCTGCCCGGTCTGGTGCCGGGTGGGCCGGCCGCGCCGCCCGCCGTACCGCCCCGGCTGGCCGCCGCCGAGGGCGCGCTCTGCGCGCGGGCCGGCGACGACACCGGCGTACGCGACCTGCGCCTCGGCGTCGCCGCGCCGGACCCGGCCGCCGCCGCGCGGGCGGGCGGCCGGGCCGGGCTCGCCGACGCGGTCGTGGTCGAGCCGGGCCGCGGCGCGCTGGTGGAGGCGGTGCCCGCGCCGGGCGCGACCGGCGGCGCGATCTGCGTGGTCACCGACCTGGGCCGGCGGTACGCGCTGACCGGCGCCGACGTGCCGGGCATGCTCGGGTACGCGGGCGTGCGCCCGGGGCGGCTGCCTGCGGGCCTGGTGGACCTGCTGCCGGCGGGCAGCCCGCTCGACCCGGAGGCCGCCCGCACGGTGGCCGCACCCGCCTGAGCGCCGGGCGGCCGGCTCGAACGCACCGGGCGCGGGCCGGGCCGGAAAGAACGGCGATCAGCCGGCGGGGCGGCGCAGCACGCTCACCGCGAAGTCGGCGTCGTCGCGCCACGGCCGCAGATCCCAGGTGGCGAAGCGGTGCTCGGGGCGCAGCCCGGCGGCGACCGCGTCGGCGTCCAGGTCCGCCACCGGGTAGCCGCGGTCGGTGGCGAAGCCGACCACGACCACGCCGTCCGGGCGCACGTGCGCGGCGACGCGGGCCAGCACGTCGCGTTCGGTGCCGGGGGCGACGAAGACCATCACGTTGCCGGCCAGCACGGCGGCGTCGAACGGCTCGGCCTCACCCTGCGCGGCCAGGTCCAGCTCGGCCAGGTCGGCGACCAGGAAGCGGGGACCGGGGTGGTCGGCGCGGGCCGCCTCGACCAGCGTCGGGTCGGCGTCCACGCCCACGGCGTCGTGCCCGCGCGCGGCGAGCGCGGCGGCGACCCGGCCGGTCCCGCAGCCGGCGTCCAGCACGCGCGCGCCCGGCGGCACGAGCGCGTCGAGCAGCCGCGCCTCACCGGACAGGTCGGCGCCCTCGGCGGCGAGCTGACGGAACCGGTCCACGTACCACTGCGAGTGGCCGGGCTTCGTGTCGGTCACCCAGCGGGTCGGCTTGCCCATGAGGCCACCGTAACTGATCTTGTGGCGGCGGGTCAGGCGAGCGCCAGGAACGTGCCGGCGGCGAGCGGCCCGCCGAGCGCGATGCCGGCCAGCACCTGCGGCCAGGTGTGGTCGCCGAGCCGTACCCGGGACCAGCCGACGGCCGCGACGAGCACCCAGCCCAGGTGCGCTGCCGGGCCGGCCAGCGGCACCAGCACGGCGACGGTGGCGGCGGCTACCGCCGCGTGGATGCTCAGCTTCCACCAGTGGTTCACCAGCGCGCAGGCCGCGCCGACCACGAAGACCACCACGATCACGGCGAACAGTCCGGCCGGCGCGCGGACCGCCACCAGCAGCAGCAACCCGGCCGCGACCGAGGCCAGCCCGATCGACAGCGGCCGGGCCCGCTGCGTGCGGTCGCCGACGTGCCGGTCGGTGAGGCGCCCGCGGCGGACGCCGTGCACGAGTACGGCGATCGGGATGACGGCGCAGAACGTGAGCGCGATGCCGCCCCAGAGCAGGAACTGGCCCGCCGAGCGGCTGACCCGGGCGGCGGCGATCAGCGGCAGCGCCGTGACCAGGACGGTCGGGGCGAGCGCCTCGGTGAGCAGCCGGGCCGCCCGCGCGCCGGCCCGGGGCTCCCGTGATGCTCGCACCCGATCATCCTGGCACGGACGCTCAGCCCTTCTCGGCCCCGCTGGTGAGTCCCTCGGTGAGCAGGCGTTCCCCGGCGAAGAACAGCACCACGATCGGCAGCGTGAGGATGACCGAGCCGGCCATCAGCACGGTCTTGGGCACCTCGACGCCGTCGGCGAGCAGCGACAGGCCCAGCGACACGGTCCACCGGTCCGGCCGGTCGACCAGGAACAGCAGCGCGAACAGGTACTCGTTCCACGCGATCATGAAGTCGTACAGCGCGACGGCCATCACCGACGGGGCCGCGAGGGGCAGGCTGACCCGGCGGATGATGCCGAGCCGGCCGGCTCCGTCGATCGCCGCTGACTCCTCCAGGCTGACCGGGATCGTCTCGAAGTAGTTCTTCAGCATGTAGACCGACACCGGCAGCGTCTGCGAGATGTAGACGAGCACCAGGCCGGTCAGCGACCCGCGCAGCCCGGCTCGGGTGAAGACCACGAACAGCGGGATCGCGATGACGATGGACGGGAACAGGTAGACCGCCAGGAACAGCGCGCTGACCTGGCGGCGGCCGAAGAACCGCAGGCGGGACACCGCGTACGCGCCGGGGATGGCGATCACCAGGGTGAGCGCGGTGGCGGCGAGCGCCACCAGGCCGCTGTTGCGGATGAACGTGAGGAAGCCCTGGCCGCCGTCGGAGACGGACTTCAGCACCTCGGCGTACGTGGCGACGGTCAGCTCGCCGAACGGCACCCAGAGCGAGCCGGGTTCGAGCAGCAGGCGTTCGATCGGGCGTACCGACAGCACCAGCATGTACCAGAACGGCAGCAACGTGACCACCAGGAACCCGGCGATCACCAGCCGGCGCAGCCAGCGCAGGCTGACCGTCTCGATCCGGTCCCGGTCCATCACGCCTCCCGTCGCGCGCCGAAGAAGCGCAGGTAGATCGCCACGAACACGAGCAGCACCACGGCCAGGACGACGGCCTGGGCGGCGGCCGCCCCGATGTCGGTGCGGGCGGTGAGGAACTGGTAGACCCGGACGCTCACCACCTCGGTGCCGGCGGCGCCGCCGGTGAGCAGGTAGACGTCGTCGAACTTGTTGAACGTCATGATGAAGCGGAGCACGCCGATCAACGCGATCACCGGCATGAGCTGCGGCAGCAGGATGTGCCGGAACCGCTGGGTAGGTGTGGCCCCGTCGACCCGGGCGGCCTCCTCCAGCTCACCGGGCACCGCCTGGAGCCGGGCCAGCAGGAACAGGAACGCGAACGGGAAGTAGCGCCACGCCTCGAACGCGATGACCGTCCACAGCGCGGTGGAGTCCTGGGACAGGAACGGCACCGGCTGATCCCAGCCGAGGAAGCGCCGCCCCCAGTCGTTGACGATGCCGAGCTGCGGGTCCAGCATCACCTGCCAGACGAACGTCATGGCGACCACCGGCGCCACGTACGGCAGCAGCATCGACGCGCGGACCAGCGTGCGGCCGCGGAACGGCCCGCGTACGGCGAGCGCCGCCACCAGGCCCACCACGATCGAGCCGGCGGTGCCGCCGACGCTGTAGAGCACAGTGGTCCAGAGCGTGTCGGCGAACCCGGGCGTGTGCAGCACCCGGTCGATGTTGTCCAGGGTCAGCTCGCCGAACAGGCCGGTCTTGCGCAGCGTCGCCAGGCGTACCCGCTGGAAGGCCAGCACCACCGTCCAGACGATGGGTATGCCGATCACCGCGACCACGACGAGCAGGGTCGGGGTGACAAGCGCGAGCCCGGCGCGGGACTCGCGGCGGCGCAGCGTCAGCGGGCGTCGGCCGGGTCGGCGGGCTCGCTCCGGCGCGGGGGAGCGGCCGGCCTCCGGCGCGGTGGTGGTCAATTGACGCCCTTGGCTATCGCCTCGACGTCCTTGCGGGCGCGTTCGGCGGCGGCGCGGGCGTCGGACCTGCCGCCGACGACGTCGGCGAGCGCCTTGGGCACGGGCAGTTCACCGAGGATGGCGCCGACGAGTTTGCCCTGGTTCTCGGTCAGGCCCCAGCGCTGGAACGTGTCCGGACTCTTCCGCAGGGTGGCGAGCACGTCCTCGCCGTACACCTCGGACAGCGGCTTCTTGGTGTCCACGCCGGCCGGGCTGGTGTTCCAGGCGGTCCGGAACTTCTGCTCGTCCTCTCGCGTGCCGGTACGCACCGGGAAGCGCCCCTCGGGGGACATGCCGAACCAGCGCGGGTAGCCGTCGGAGAGCATGTACTCCACGAACGACTTCGCCGGGTCGGCCGCGCCGTCGAGCACGGCCCAGGAGCTGACCTCGCCGTACTGGGCGGGTTCGGTGCCGTTCGGGCCCTTGATCGCGGTGACGAAGCCGCTGTTCTTGGCGAGCCAGGCCGGGTCGGACTGGCACTGCGGGCAGGTGGGCCGGGCGTCGGCGCGCAACCCGGCCAGCTCGTCGAGGATGAACGGCGACCAGATCAGCATGGCCGCCTTGCCGGCGAAGTAGGTGGCCCGGGTGGTGTCGACGTCCTGGGCGCCCTTGACCGAGTTGTTCCGCATCAGGTCGCCGTAGAAGCGGAACGCCTCGACGCACGCGGGGGAGTCGAGCGTGACTTTGCCGGAGTCGTCGGTGAGCCGGCAGTCGTTCGCCAGCGCCAGGTGCTCGAACGTCTGCTGGGTGAACACGTCGCCGGGGGAGGTGGCCGCGGTGATGCCGGCGACGCCGCCGGTGTTCAGCTTCGCCGCCGCGGCGGCGATCTTCTCGTACGTGTCGGGCGCCGGCAGGCCGGCGGCGGCGAACAGGTCCTTGCGGTAGACGAGCAGCTGGCCCCACCCGTCGCTCGGTACGGCGAGCTGCGTGCCGCCGTCGCTGGTGAGTTCCAGCGCGCGGGGCGTGAACGTGTCCCGGCCGAGCCGGTCGACCACCGCGCCGTTGGCGTCCGTGTCGAGGAGCTCGTTCGCGGACAGCGTGCGCACCCCGGCCAGCGAGACCGAGCCGACCACGTCGGGCAGGTCGCCGGCGGCGGCGCTGGAGGCGATCAGGGACGGGAACTGGTCCTCGTTGACGGTGACCAGGTTGACCTTGACGCCGGTCTTGGCGGTGTAGTCGGCGATGATCGTCTTGGTGGCGGCGACGCGGTCCGCCACGTCTTCCAGGCTCCAGACGGTGATCTGCGAGCTGTCGGATTTCTGCCCGTCGTCGCTGCATGCGGCCACGCCGGTCCCGGCCAGTGCCAGGATCAGGCTGATGGCGAGCCGCCGCGTGGAGGGTGATGACATCGGTGGCACTCCTCTCGAAAGAGTACGGCCTGCCGCTAATACCCATCGATTCATCAATCTAATCACATATGCCCATTTTTTGGGTTAGACTCGGGGTCGGCACTTCCCTCGGAGCGACGCCATGAGCAACTGGGTTGTCTCTCTGGCCGGGCCCCGGCACGTACGCCTGGAGCCCTGCCCCACGGACCGGCTCGGTCCAGGCCAGGTCCGCGTCCGCACCCGCTACTCGGGCATCTCCGCCGGCACCGAGCTGACGCTCTACCGGGGCAGCAACCCGCGCCTGCGCAAGGACTGGGACGCCGGCGCCCGCATGTTCGTGCCCCGCCAGGCCGCGCCCGCGTACCCGGTGGTGGGTTTCGGTTACGAGGAGGTCGGCGAGATCGTCGAGGTCGCGCCCGACGTGGCCGGGCGGCGGCCCGGCCAGCTCGTCTGGGGCATCTGGGGGCACCGCGCCGACGCCGTGCTCCCCGCGACGGCCGTGCATCCGCTGCCACCGGGCCTCGACCCGCTCGCCGCCGTGTTCGCCCGGCCCGGCGCCATCGCGCTGACCGCCGTGCTCGCCGGTGACCTGCACCTGGGCGACTGGGTGGGTGTGTTCGGGCAGGGCGTGATCGGGCTGCTCGGCACGCGCCTGGCCGCGCTCTCCGGCGCCCGCGTCGTCGCCGTCGACCGGATGCCGGGCCGGCTCGCGCACGCCGTGCGGCTCGGCGCGCGCCGGGTGGTCGACGCCGCCGCCGACTCGCCCGCCGCCGCGCTGCGGGCCGCCACCGACGGCCGGGGCGCCGACGTCTGCCTGGAGCTGTCCGGGGCGTACCCGGCGCTGCACGAGGCGATCCGCGCCACCGCGCACGCCGGCCGCGTCGTCGCGGCCGGCTTCTACCAGGGGTACGCCCATGGGCTGGAACTCGGCGAGGAGTTCCACCACAACCGGATCCAGCTCGTGGCCGCCCAGGTCTCCGGGCCGGACCCGGCACCCGGCACGGCCGGCCGGTGGTCCGGGACGCGGATCGCACACACCTTCATGGATCTGGTGGCCGAGGGCAGCGTCGACCCGCTGCCGCTGGTGAGCCACGTCGTCGACGCGGGCGCGGTGGCCGACGCCCTGGCGTTGCTCGACCGCGGTGACGATGACGTCCTCCAAGTGGTGCTGAGGTTCTGATGGACATTCCGCTCTCGTGCCAGGAGCAGTTGCTTCCCGGCACCGACCTGACCCGGAAGTACGCCCTCGCCGTCTCCCTCGGCTACCAGGGCATCGAGCTGCGCGGGCGGGGCGACCTCGCCCTGGCCCGGCGGCTGCCGGAGCTGCGCCGCGCCCGCGCCGCCGGCGTGGTCATGCCGACCGTCTGCGTCGAGATGGACCACTTCATCGGCGACTTCGACCCGGGCCGGTCCCGCGACGCGGTGGACAACCTGCGGTCCCAGCTCTCGGTGATCGCCGAGCTGGGCGGCGTCGGCGCGATGACCCCTGCCGCGTGGGGCATGTTCTCCCGCCGGCTGCCCCCGTTCGACCCGCCACGCTCGGCCGACGACGACCGGCGGGTGCTCGTCGACGCCCTAGGCGAGCTGGCCGGGCACGCCCGCGCCGAGGGGGTCACCGTGTTCCTGGAACCGCTCAACCGGTACGAGGACCACATGGTCAACCGGCTCGACCAGGCCGTCGAGCTGTGCCGCGCGGTCGGGTCACCGGCGCTGCGGGTCGCCGCCGACACCTACCACATGAACATCGAGGAGGACGACCCGCACGCCGCGCTGCGCGCCGCCGCGCCGTACCTCGGGCACGTCCAGGTCAGCGACTCCAACCGGCACCAGCCCGGCGCCGGGCACCTGGACTGGGGCGCGCTGCTGGCCACGCTCGACGCGATCGGCTACACCGGCTGGCTGGCGCTGGAGTGCCGGCTGCGCGGCGAGCCGGTCGCCGCGCTGCGCCAGGCCGCCACAGCGCTGGCCCAGGCCCGTCCCCGGCGGGCCGCCGCATGACGCTGACCACCGGAGTACGCGCCGACGCCGACCGCCACGCCCGGCTGCGCCGCCTCGCCCTGGCCACCCTGGACGCCAACTGGGAACACGACCACACCGTCCCCTCCCGCACGCTCTACCCGCACCAGTGGAGCTGGGACTCGGCGTTCATCGCGATCGGCCTGGCCCACGTCCGCCCGGACCGGGCCTGGCGGGAGCTGCGCACGCTGTTCGCCGCGCAGTGGGTCGACGGGCGGGTGCCGCACATCGTGTTCAACCCGGCCTCGCGCGCCGGGCCGTACTTCCCCGGGCCGCAGTTCTGGGACTCGGCCCGCGCCGACGGCTCGCCGGCCCGGGCCACCTCCGGCATCGTCCAGCCACCGGTGCACGCCCCGGCCGCCTGGCTGGTGCACCGCCGCGCGCCCGGCGAGGCGTCGGTGGCCGCGCTGCGGCGGCTCTACCCGAGGCTGGTCGCGCAGCAGCGCTACCTGACCGGGCGGCGCGACGCCGGAGGCGGCGGGCTGGCGTCGATCGTGCACCCGTGGGAGTCCGGGCTGGACAACAGCCCCGCCTGGGACTCGCCGCTCGCAGGGGTGCCGGCCGACGAGGCGGTGATGCGCGCGTACCGGCGGCACGACACCGCGCACGCCGACGCGGCGCAGCGCCCCACCGACCTGGACTACGCGCGCTACGTCGCGCTGGTGGAGAGCTACCGGGCCGGCCGTTACCGGGACGAGGGACTACTCGGGCGGCACCCGTTCCTGGTGGAGTGCCCACTGGTGAACGCCGCGCTCGGCGTCTCCGAGTACGCCCTCGCGCGCATCGCCACGGTGATCGGCGCCGACCCGGGACCGCACCGCGACCGGGGCGCCCGGATCACCGAGGCGCTCGTCACCCGCCTCTGGGATCCGGTGGCCGGCACGTTCCGTCCCCGCGACGTGCGCGCGGACCGGCTCGTGCCGGCCCGGACCGTACTCGGGCTGATGCCGCTGGCGCTGCCGGAGCTGCCCGCCGCGCAGGTGTCGGCGCTGCTGGCCGAGGCGTGCTCGCCGCGCTTCGGGCTGGCCGCCCGGATGGACCGGCCGGTGCCCACGTACGACCGCACCGCGCCGGACTTCGAGCCGTTGCGCTACTGGCGCGGCCCGAGCTGGATCAACACCGGCTGGTTGCTCTGGCAGGGACTACGTACCCACCGCCGGGCCGACCTGGCCGCCGGGCTGCGCGAGTCGCTGCTCGACCTGGTCGACCGGGCCGGCTGCCACGAGTACTTCCACCCGGACACCGGCGCCGGACTCGGCTCACCGGCGTTCAGCTGGACCGCCGCGCTGGTGCTGGACGCGCTCGCCCAGGAGTGACGGCGGTGGGCGCCGGGTACGCCGGCGCCCACCGGGCCGTCCAGGCATCAGGCGATGCCGGCCGGGGTGCCGCCGCCGATGCGCAGCGCCGACATCGGCGCGTCGTCGATCGCGTAGCCGAGCGCGTCGACCACCTCGACCACGCCGCTGACCTGCCGCGCCAGCCGGACCGCGAGCTGCGCGGTGGACCGGCGCTCCACCTGGCCGGTGAGCGTCACCACGCCCCTGCCGACTGTCACGTCCACCACGCCGTCGCGGACGCCGAGGCTGCGCCACAGCACCTCCTCGACCACGTCCCGCCGGATGCCGGCGTCCGGGCGCAGGTGCACCTTGAGCAGGTCGCCGCGGGTGACGATGCCGACCAGCCGGCCGAGGTCGTTCACCACCGGCAGCCGCTTCACGCCGCGTGCGTCCATCAACCGGGCCGCCTCCACGATCGTGGCGTCCGGCGTGATGGTGACCGGGGGAGCGGTCATCAGGTCGGCGGCCAGCGTCGCGCCGGCCTTCGCCCGCGCCTCGCGGCGGTGCCGGTCCGGCAGGATCCGCCGCTCCCGGGGCCGTCCCAGGAACTCCACCTTGTACATCAGGTCCGCCTCGGACACCACGCCCAGCACCCGGCGGGTCTCGTCCACCACCGGTGCCGCCGTGACGTGCCGGTCGGTCAGCACGTCGACGATCTCCCGGTACTCCGTGCCCTCCCGTACCGACGCCACGTCCCTGGTCATCACGTCCTGCACCTGCCACGTACGCATGGCGAACCTCCCTGTGTCCGCCTCCGACGCTAGGCGGCGGCGACGGGCCGGAGCAGGGGCGCAAAGACCAGGTCAGGGGGCCGGAGGTCCCGAATCACCCCGCCGCGACGGGCTCCGCCACCTCGTCGAGGGGCGGCTCGGCGGTCAGCAGGCCGGCCGGCACCGGCTCGACCTCCACCCGGCAGTCGTGGAACGTCGGCGCCTCGCCCAGGTCGGTGTCCCGGACGCCGGTGAGAGCGTTGACGGTGGACCGCCCCGGGCTGCGCCGCGCCCAGTACGCCTTGTACGTGAACGCGCACCCCGGCCGGGCCGCCTCGTCCACCGCCACCGCGGCGAGGAACGCGCCCCTGTCGTTGTGCACGCGTACCGCGTCGCCGTCGGCGAGCCCGCGCGCCGTCGCGTCGGCCGGGTGCAGGTGCACCCGGGGCGGCCCGGCGCGGCGGGCGTGCCACGGCAGCGACGCGAACGTGGAGTTCATCAGGTAGCGGTTGGCCGGGGTGAGTAGCGTCAGCGGGAACCGGCGGGCCAGCTCCGGGTCGGCCGCCTCGGCCGGTGGCGTGTACCCGGGCAGCGGGTCCACGCCGAGCGCGGCGAGCGCCGGATCGTGCAGCCGGGCCCGCCCGTCCGCTGTGGGGAAACCGCCCTCGGCGTACGGCGCGGAACCCACCGGCACACCGGTGAGCCGGGCGTACGTGCGCTCGCGCAACTCCTCGTACGTGATCGGGGCGTCGGCCAGCAACTGCCGTGCCAGGTCCTCGTCGCTGTCGGAGAACGCCGGGTGGTCGATCCCGAGCGCGGCGGCGATCCGCCGGAAGATCTCGGTGTTCGGCAGCGCCTCGCCCGGCGCGCGGGTGACCGGCAGGTTCAGCGTCGTGTAGTGGTGCCCGTAGGACGTCTGGAGGTCCAGGTGCTCGGGCTGCATGGTGGCCGGGAGCACCACGTCGGCGTAGTCGCATGTGTCGGTCCAGCGCTGCTCCAGCACCACGGTGAACAGGTCGGCGCGGCCGAGCCCGGTCAGCAGCCGGGCCTGGTCCGGTGCGGTCGCCGCCGGGTTGGCGTCGAACACCACGAGCGAGGTGACGGGCGGGTCGGCCTCCCCGGTGAGCACGGCGGCCAGCCGGCTCATGTTCAGCGACCGGGCCGGCGGGGCGGGCATGCCGGCCGGCCGGATCGCCGGGCCGTTGTCGACCGGGTGATGGCCGCTGGTGGTGACGAGCGCCCCGCCTCCGGGGTACCGGAAGTCGCCGGTGACCAGCGGCAACGCGCAGATGGCCCGGATCGCCTGCCCGGCGCCGTGGTGGCGTTGCAGGCCCAGCCCGACCCGTACCGCTGTCGGCCGGGTGGTGGCGACCCGGTCGCCGAGGCGGCGGATCGTCCCGGCGGGCAGGCCGCACTCGGCGGCGGCCCGCTCCACCGGCCAGTCGTCGAGCCGAGCGCGCAGCTCCGGCCAGCCGGTGGTGTGCGCGGCCAGCCACTCCTCGTCGGCCGCCCCGGCGTCGCGGACGTGCCGCATCAGCCCGAGCGCGAGCGCCGCGTCGGTGCCGGGTAGCGGCGCGACGTGCTCGTCGCTGCGGGCCGCCGTCTCGGTGCGCAGCGGGTCGATCGTCACCACGTACGCGCCGCGCTCGCGGGCCTGCTGCACGAACGGCCACAGGTGCAGGTTGGTGACGAGCGGGTTGGCGCCCCAGAGGACGATCAGGTCCGCCTCGACGATCGTCTCCGGTTCGAAGCCGACCGAGGCGCCGTAGAGCGAGCGCAGCGCCGCCCGTGCCGCCGCCGTGCAGATGGTGGTGTCCAGCCGGGACGCGCCCAGGTGGGCGAAGAGCCGGGGCCCCATGGTCCAGCCCTGGACCAGGCCCATCGTGCCGGCGAAGTAGTAGGGCAGAACCGACTCCGGGCCGTCCCGCTCGATGCTCGTCCGTAGCCCGGCGGCGACCCGGTCGACTGCCTCGTCCCAGCTCGCCGGCCGGTACGCGACCCGGCCGGCGCCCTTCGGGCCGGTGCGGACCCAGGGCGTGGTGAGCCGGTCCGGCCCGTTCACCGCGTCCAGGTAGCGGTTCACCTTGCCGCAGAGCGCGCCCCTGGTGAACGGGTGGTCGCGGTCGCCGCGCAGCGCGACGGCCCGGCCGTCCTCCACCGTGAGCTGCCAGACGCAGGTGTCCGGGCAGTCCAGCGGGCAGGCACCGGGGTGGGTGGTGACGGGGGCCATGGGCGGATGCTACCCCCGGTTCGTGGTACTCCCGCCGCTCGTCGTGGCCGGGGGCGTTTGACCGGGGCGGGGGCGGGTACCCGCCGGGGCCGAGCGGGGTGGGCGTGGTGCCCGCCGGCGGCGAGGGGAGGGGTGGGATGCGGTTCCCCCTGTTCGTCGAGGCGGTGGCGCGGCGGGCCGAGTTGCCTGCCGACGAGGCCGCGACCGTCTCCCGTGCCGTGTTGCAGACCCTCGCCGACCGGATCACCGCGGACGAGGCGACGGACCTGGCCGCGCAGCTGCCGGACGACGTGGGCGGCTATCTGGCGCCCGGCGGGACCGCCACCACGGGTGGCGCTGTCGACTTCCTGTACCGCGTGGCCGAACGCGCGGCGGTGGACCCGGCGGTCGCCGAGGTGGGCGCCGTGGCGGTGCTCGCCACGTTGCGCGACACGGTGACGGTGGGGGAGTTTCACGACCTGGTCGCGCAGCTCCCGAAGGGCTTCGACGCCATGGTGGACCCCATTCCACGGCCGCCGTACGATGTCTGAGCAGGCTCCCCGCGACCCGGGTCGAGCTGCGGCACCGAGGCCGTCTGCGGTGAAGATTCCACGGCCTGGAAGTATTTTCACCGTAAAATAACTTGTTGCTGGTCACCTACGCTGTAAATCGTCTACGCGCTAGAGGGATGATCGGACGAATTCCTCCGTCCGAGGTTCCAAGGTGCCGTCCCCTCTTCGGCTCGAGCCTCATCGCCGCTCTTCCGGCGCAGGAATCGAGCCATATTCTGCTTCCAATGTGAAGTCCTGGGGGGGATCAATGATCACATTCGTCGATTGCTGCCTGCCTGCCCTCTGTGGAGCGCGACCCGCATCCTGACATGGCGGAGACGATGATCATCAATCGTTTCGGCGCGATCTCGGCGGTACACGGCGGACGTCCGGCACTTCTCGGTGAGACCCACGAGGTCACCTACACCGAGCTGGCCGAGGCGGCCGGCGGGCACGCTGCCGTGTTCGCCGCCGCGGGCCTGCGCGCCGGAGACCGGATCGCGCTGCTCACCGCACACGGTGCACCGACCGTGGCGGCGATGCTCGGCGCCCTCGCGACCGGATGCGCGTACGTGCCGCTGGATCCGGGCTTCCCGGTCGCCCGGCTGCGCCACATGGTCGACGCCGCCGGCGTCACCGCCGTGGCCTGCGCCGCCGAGCACCGCGACCTCGCCTCCACACTGGCCGGCGAGCGCCCGGTCGTCCCGCTGGACGAGGTGCCGCCGGCGGCGCTGCGCCCGGCCCCCGCCGACCCGGACGCGCTCGCGTACGTGCTGTTCACCTCCGGCTCCACCGGCGTGCCCAAGGCGGTCGGGCAGACCCACCGCAACCTCGCCCACGTCGTCGACAACCAGATCGCCGCGCTCGGTGTCGGCCCCGACGACCGGCTCAGCCTGCTCGCGTCGTTCAGCTTCGACGCCGCCATCCCCGACCTCTACCCGGCGCTGCTCACCGGCGCCGCCGTCGTCCCGGTCGACCTGCGCCGCCACGGGCTCGCGTACGCCGTCGAGCAGCTCGACCGGCACCGCGCCACGGTGCTGCACTGCACGCCCACCGTCTACCGCTTCCTGCTCGACACGCTCGGCGCGCGCCCGCTGCCCACGGTGCGGGCGGTGCTGCTCGGCGGCGAACAGGCCACCTGGGCCGACGCGGCCCGCGGCCGGGACCGGTTCGCCCCCGAGTGCGTGCTCGTCAACGGCTACGGCGCGACCGAGATGACGTTCGCCGCCCGGCACGTGCAGCCGCTGTCCGAGGTGGACCCGGATGCCCGCGGGCCGCTGCCGGTGGGCGTCGCGTTCCCCGGCTACCGGCTGGACCTCGCCCCGGACACCGGCGAGATCGTGGTCCGCAGCCGCCACCTCGCCCCCGGCTACCTCAACCAGGACAGCGACCGGTTCGGCGTCGACGCCGACGGGCTGCGGTCGTACCGCACCGGTGACCTGGGCCGGCTGCTGCCCGATGGGGAACTGGTCTGCCTCGGCCGGCTCGACCGGCAGGTCAAGGTGCGCGGCCACCGGGTCGAGCTGACCGAGATCGAAGCCGTGCTGTCCGCCCAGCCCGGCGTCGCGGGCGTCCGCGCCATCGTGCGCGACGGCGAACTGCTCGCGTACGCCCGCCCGGCCGGCGCCCGCCCGGACCCGGCGGCGCTGCACGCGGCGCTGACCGCCGCGCTACCCGACTACGCCGTGCCCCGCGCGGTCGTGGTGGTCGACGAGTTCCCGCTCACCGTCACCGGCAAGGTCGACGAACGGGCGCTGCCCGGCCCGGTGACCGAGGTGCCGGCCGAGGAGGCACCGGCCACCGACACCGAACGCGCCGTGCACGACATCTGGTGCGCGGTGCTCGGCCGCGACGCGGTCGCCCGCACCGCCAGCTTCTTCGACGTCGGCGGGCAGTCGCTGCTGCTGGGCCAGGTGCAGCAGCGCCTCGCCGAGCGGTTCGGCGTACGCCTGCCGATGCTGCGCCTGTTCGACCACCCGACCGTCGCCGCCCAGGCGGCGCTGCTGGACGCCCCGCCCGAGGCGGTCCGCGCCCCGGTGCTGCCCGCCCCCGCCGCGCCGGTGCGCGCCGCCCGCGAGTACACCGGCGACGAGATCGCCGTGGTCGGCGTCGCCGGGCGGTTCCCCGGCGCGCCCGACGTGGCGACGTTCTGGTGGAACCTGTGCACCGGCGTCGACTCGGTGCACGACCACACCGACGAGGAGCTGGCCGCGCTCGGCGTCGGTCCCGGCCTGCGCGCCGACCCCCGGCACGTCCGCGCCGCCGGCCGGCTCGACGGGGTGGCCGACTTCGACGCCGAGTTCTTCGGCTTCGCCGCCGACGAGGCGGCCCGTACCGACCCGCAGCACCGGCTGTTCCTGGAGACCGCCTGGGAGGCGCTGGAGGACGCCGGGCACGACCCGGAGCGCTTCCCCGGGCTGGTCGGCGTCTACGCCGCCACCTCGGCCAACCGCTACTTCCTGTTCCACCTGATGGACAACCCGGCGGTGGTCGGTGACGTCGACCCGGACGACTGGGAGGCCCGGCTCGTCGGCCGCCAGTTCACCGACCACCTGCCCGGTCAGGTGGCCTACCGGCTCGGCCTGACCGGCCCGGCGATGGCCGTGCAGAGCGCCTGTTCCAGCTCGCTCGTCGCGGTGTGCGTGGCCGCGCAGAGCCTCGCCGACTACCAGTGCGACCTGGCGCTGGCCGGTGGGTCCACGGTGATGTGGCCCCGGCACCGGGCCACGCCGGGCGGGCTCGCGTCGCCCGACGGCCGGTGCCGCGCCTACGACGAGGGCGCCGCCGGCTCCGGGTTCGGCTCGGGCGCGGGCGTGGTGGCGTTGCGCCGGCTCGCCGACGCGCAGGCCGACGGCGATCGCATCTACGCGATCCTGCCCGGCTGGGCGGTCACCAACGACGGCCCGGACCGGGCCGGCTTCGCCGTGCCCGGCCCGGCCGGACAGGCCGCCGCCGTCGCCGGCGCGCTCGCCACCGCCGAGGTCGCGCCCGGCGAGGTCCGCTTCGTCGAGGGCCACGGCAGCGGTACGCCACTGGGCGACGCCATCGAGGTCGCGGCGCTGCACGAGGTGTACGCGGGCGCCGCGCCCGCCGAGTCCACAGCGCTCGGCTCGGTGAAGACCAACATCGGTCACCTCGACGCCGCGGCCGGCATCGCCGGGCTGATCAAGACGGTGCTGGCCGTCCGGCACGGGGTGATCCCGCCGAACCTGCACTTCACCCGCCCGCACCCGGAGATCGACCTGGCCGCCGGACCGTTCTACGTGCCCACCAAGGCGCGGGACTGGCCGGACGACGCGCGCCGGGTCGCCGGGGTCAGCGCGTTCGGCCTGGGCGGCACCAACGCGCACGTCGTGGTGGAACAGCCGCCGCCCGCCGACCCGGCCGACCCGCCCGGCGAGGGACCGTGGCTGCTGCCGGTCTCCGCGCGTACCCCGGCGGCGCTGCGGGCCGCGCTGGCCCGCCTGCGCGGCCACCTGGCCGGGGCCGCCCCGGCGTTGTCCGACGTGGCCGCCACGCTGGCGCTGGGCCGGCGGGCGTTCGCCCACCGGGCGGCGGTGGTCGCCGCCGACCTGCCGGCCGCGCTGTCCGCGCTGGACGTGCTGCTGGACACCGGCGCCCGCATCGCCGGTGACGGCGGGCCGCTGCGCGAGACGGCAGCCGAGTGGGTCGCCGGGCGCGACGTCGACTGGCACGCGCTGCACCCCGAGGGCACGGTCCGGCGCACCGGACTGCCCACCTACCCGTTCCAGCGCCGCCGGCACTGGATCGACCCCGTGCAGAAAGGTCCGCGGTGAACTGGTTCGTCTCCGCCGGAAGCCGACCCGAGGCGCCGGTGCGGTTGTTCTGCCTGCCCTACGCCGGAGCGGGCGCCAGCGCGTTCCGGCGCTGGGCGGCCGAGTTCGGTGCGAGCGTCGACGTGGTGCCGGTGCAACTGCCCGGCCGGGAGAACCGGATCACCGAGGACCCGCGCTTCAGCGTCGCCGAGGTGGCCGACGCCATCGCCTCCCGCGCCGACCGCCCGTACGCGATCTACGGCCACTCGATGGGCGGGCGGCTCGGCTTCGACGTGGTCCGCGAGCTGCGCCGTACCGGCCGCCCGCTGCCGCTGCGGCTCTACGTCGGCGGCGCCCGCGCCCCGCACGTCGCCACGCCCGGCCCGTTCGACGGGCTGTCCCGGGCCGGCGACGACGAGCTGCTGCGTCGCCTCGGCGAGGGCGGCGGCCTGCCCGCCGAGCTGCTCGACCACCCGGAGCTGGTGGAGCTGCTGCTGCCGCTGCTGCGCGCCGACTTCGGCCGGGTCGACGACTACCGCCACATCCCGGGCGAGCCGCTGCCGGTGCCGATCGTCGTGTTCGCCGGCCGCACCGACCGGGCGGTCAGCCGGGACCAGAGTGCCGCCTGGGCCGAGCACACCGCTGCCGGGTTCACCCTGCACGAGCTGGACGGCGGGCACTTCTTCCTGCACGACCGGCTGACCGAGCTGGCCGCGCTGATCCGGGCCGACCTGACCGCCGCGCCCACCGACACCCGCCCCGGCACGCCGGACGCGGGTCCGGACCCGGTGCGCGCCGCCGGCCGCGGGACCGCCGGCGCCGCGCACCGGGTTCCGCTCGGCGACACCGGCTGGTCGGTGTGGCGCGACGCGGTGCTGCGGACCACCGGGTTCCCGGCCGACGGGCTGGAGCTGTTCGCCGCGCCCCGGGCCGCCGCCGCGGCCGACGAGCTGCTGGCCACCGGCGCCGGTGAGGACCGGTTCACCAAGGAGTTCGAGGAGGCGCTGCGCGCCGGTGCGCAGCGGTTCAGTGAGCTGGCCGCCGACCCGCTGCTGCGCGAGGCGGTCACCTGGCAGAACCGGGGCGCGCTGGTGGCGTTCGACGGGCTGGTGCGCGGCGGCGCCGACGCGGCCCGCAACGTACGCCGCCGCGACCGGGAGCGGGGGCTGCTGAAGTACTGGCAGCGCTACTGCGGCAAG
This sequence comes from Micromonospora sp. AB353, assembly GCF_049538395.1. Lineage (NCBI taxonomy): Bacteria > Bacillati > Actinomycetota > Actinomycetes > Micromonosporales > Micromonosporaceae > Micromonospora > Micromonospora sp. AB353. Next base: position 141,602 of record NZ_JBMVFV010000002.1, read on the forward strand.
AACGAGACCGTCGGCTTCTTCGGCCCCAGCTGCTGGGTCACAGTCGATCCCGCGCAGCCGGAGGTTGCCCGGGTCAACCCCGGCGAGAGCCTGACCCGGCGGCGCTGGGTGTGGTTCGAGTCGTGGGCGCTGTCCGCGTACGCCGATCGGATCGGCGCGGACCTGGCGGTGCGCCGGTGGTGGCCGCCGATGCTGCGGGCCCACCTGGCGGTCCGGGACCGCGACGTGCTGCGGCCCGGCCGGCCGGCGCTGACGCTGACCCCGGTGGAGGCCGCGCTGCTGCGCGCGGCCGACGGCCGGCGCGCCGCCACCGACCTGGTCGCCGACCCGGCGATCGGGCTGCGCCGCCCGGAGGACGGATACGCGCTGCTCGACCGGCTGGTCGAGCGGGAACTGATCACCTGGGACGCGGCCCTGCCGGTGAGCCCGGACGCCGAGCGGGTGCTGGCCGGCCGGATCGACGCGATCGGCGACGAGCCGGCCCGCGCCGCCGCCCGCGCCGGGTTCGACCGGCTGTGCGCCGCCCGCGACGACGTCGCCGCCGCGGCCGGTGACGCGGACCGGCTGCGGACCGCCCTGGACGCGCTCGACGCCACGTTCACCGAGCTGACCGGCGTGCCCGCGGTACGGCGGGCCGGGCAGATGTACGCCGGCCGCACGGTCTGCTACGAGGACAGCGCCCGCGACCTCGACGTGGTGTTCGGCGCGCCGCTGCTGGCCGGACTGGCCGCCCCGCTGGACGTGCTGCTGCGCGCCGCCCGCTGGCTGGCCAACGCGCTCGCCCGCGCCTACCTGGACGTGCTGCGCGGCCTGTACGAGGAACTGCGCGCCGAGTCCGCCGCCCCGGTGCCGCTGGCCGACCTGTGGTTCCTGGCCCAGGGGATGTTCTGGGGCGACGGGGAACGGCCGGTCGACGTGGTGGCGGCGGACTTCGCCGCCCGCTGGGCCGGACTGTTCGGCCTGGACACGTTGCCCGCCGGCACCACCGACGTACGGCTGCGCGCCGCCGACCTGGCCGGCCGGATCGACGCGGTGTTCCCCGGCGACGGTCCGGAGTGGTCCAACGCCGCCATCCACAGCCCCGACCTGCAGATCTGCGCCACCGACGCGGACGCGCTGCGGCGCGGCGACTACACGGTGGTGCTCGGCGAGCTGCACGCCGCCTGGTCGTCGTTCGACTGCGCGGTGTTCACCCCGTCGCACCCGGACGTGGAACGGCTGCGCGACGCGCTCGCCGCGGACCTCGGGCAGCGGCGCGTCCGGCTGCTGTTCCCGGCCGACTGGCCGCGGCGGACCAGCCGCACCGCCGAGTCGCTGACCGGACCGACCGACAGGCACCTGGCGTTCCTCGACGCGCCCGGCGCCGACCCGGCCCGCGTGCTGCCCACAGTCGACCTGGTCGTCGACGAGGTGGACGGCGAGCTGGTCGCCACCGCCTCGGACGGGCAGCGCTGGCCGCTCGCCGAGATCTTCGCCGAGCCGTTCAGCGCGCACGCCGTGGACGGGTTCAAGCTGGTCGCCGCCGCGCCGTACACGCCCCGGATCACCGTGGACCGGCTGGTGCTGGCCCGCCAGACGTGGCGGACCACAGTCGGCGAGAGCGGCCTCGCGGTCCCGAACGGCGAACGGGACCGCTTCCTCGCCGTCCGGGACTGGCGGCGCCGCCTCGGCCTGCCCGAGCAGGTGTACGTCAAGTTCGGCACCGAGACCAAGCCGTGCTTCGTGGACCTGTCCGCACCGGCGTTCGCCACCACGCTGTGCGCGATGGTGCGCGCCGCCCGGGTCGACGGCGGCGACGACGTGTCGTTCACGGTCAGCGAGATGCTGCCCGCGCCGGAGCAGGCGTGGGTGCCCGACGGGGCGGGCCGCCGCTACTTCAGCGAGCTGCGCCTGCACATCACCGACGCCGGGCGGGAGGACCACCGGTGAGCCACCTGCTGCCCCTGCGCGACACCGGCTGGTCGGTGTGGCGGGACGTGGTGCTGCGTACCGCCGGCTTCCCGGCCGCCGGGCTGGACCGGTTCGCCGCGCCGGACTGCGCCGCCGCCGCGGACGCGCTGCTCGCCGGCGACACCGGCACCGAGGTGTTCGGCAAGGCGCTGGCCGATGCGTTCGCCGAGTCCTCCGCGGTAGCCGGTGAGCTGGCCGCCGACCCGCTGCTGCGCGAGGCGGTGACATGGCAGAACCCGGACATGCTGATCGCGCTGGACGGGCTGCTGCGCACCGACCCGCAGGTCCGCAACGTGCGCCGCCGCAAGCGCGAGCTGAGCCTGCTGCGCTACTGGCAGCGCTACTGCGGCAAGGCCGAGACCATCGGCTTCTTCGGTCCGGTCTGCTGGGGTACGTTCGACGCCACCCGGCCCGGCGTGCACACCACGCCCGGCGACGCGCTGGTGCACCGGCGGCGGGTGTACTTCGAGGCGTGGGCGCTCATCGCATACGCCGACCGGCTCGCCGACGACCTCGCGGTGCGCCGCTGGTGGGCGCCCGCCCTGCAACCGCACCTGACCGTCGCCGGGCGGGAACTGCGCTGGCCGCTGCACCCGCCGATCGCGCTGACCCCGGTCGAGGCGCTGGTGCTCGGCGCCTGCGACGGGCGGACGCCCGCCGCGGAACTGGCGCAGCGGCTGTGCGACGCCGGCGAGGTGCACGGCGCCGACGACGTCTACCTGCTGCTCGACCGCTGGGTCGAGCGCGGCCAGCTCAGCTGGGGCGCGAACCTGCCGATCGCGCCGGACGCCGAGCGGGTGCTCGAAGCGCGGATCGCCGCGATCGGCGACGAGCCGGTCCGCGCCGCCACGGCGGCCGAGTTCGGCCGGCTGCGCGCCGCCCGCGACGAGGTGGCCGCCGCAGCCGGTGACCCGGACCGGCTCGGCGCCGCGCTCGCCGCGCTCAACGCCGAGTTCACCGCCGTCACCGGGCGCCCGGCCACCCGGCACAGCGGGCAGATGTACGCCGCCCGCACCGTCTGCTACGAGGAGACCGCCCGCGACCTGGAGTTCCGCATCGGGTCGGCGGTGCTCGACGCGCTCGCCGAGCCGATGGCGGTGGTGCTGCGTACCGCCCGCTGGTTCACCGGCGAGGTGGCCTCCCGCTGCGGCGAACTCTTCACCGAGCTGCACGAGGAACTGGCCGCCGACGGCCCGGTGCGGCTGGCCGACCTGTGGCTGCTGGCCCAGGGCACGCTCGTCGCCCCCGACGGCCCGATCGGCCGGGCCGGCGCCAAGCTCACCGCGCGCTGGGCCGAGCTGTTCGGCCTGGCCGACCTGCCCGAGGGGCAGGCGGAACTGCGGCTGCGCGCCGCGGACCTGACCGAGCGGGCCCGGGAGTTGTTCCCGGCGACGCGGCCCGGCTGGCCGTCGGCCCGGCTGCACAACCCGGACGTGCAGCTCAGCGCCGCCTCGCCGGAGGCCGTCGAGCGCGGCGACTTCCTGCTGGTGCTCGGTGAGCTGCACCCGGCCTCGGTGGCGTTCGACAGCGCGGTGCTCAGCCCGTTCCACCCCGACCCGGCCGCGCTGCGCGCCGACCTGGACGCCGACCTGGGCCCGGTCCGGCTGCGGGTGCTCTGGCCGGACAGCTTCCCCCGTCGTACCACCCGCACCACGTACGCGCTGACCGGCCCGGCGGACCGCCAGCTCGGCATCGACACCGCGCACGGCGCCGACGTGGACCGCCTCGTCCCGGCCACCGCCGTGCTGGTCGAACGCACCGGCGACCAGCTCACCGCGGTCTTCCCCGACGGCGCCCGCTGGCCGCTGATGGAGGTGTTCGCCACGCTGCTCGGCTCGCTGCTGCTCGACGCGTTCAAGCTGCTCGGCGCCGCCGCGTACACGCCCCGCATCACCATCGACCGGCTGGTCGTGGCCCGGCGTACCTGGCGCACCACGGCCGGGGCGTGCGGGCTGGGCGGCCACGCCGACGAAACCGCCCGCTACCTGGCGGTACGCCGCTGGCGCGCCGAGACCGGCCTGCCCGAGCGGGTCTTCGTCAAGGTCGGCACCGAGATCAAACCCTGCTACGTGGACCTGACCGGCCCGCTGTACGCGCAGTCGCTGTGCGCGATGGTCGACGCCGCGCTGCGCACCGGCCCGGACGTGCCGGTGGTGGTCTCCGAACTGCTGCCCGCACCCACCGACGCGTGGGTGCCCGACGCCCGGGGCCGCGGCTACGTCAGCGAACTGCGCCTCCAGATCACCGACCCGGCCGAGCACCTTGGAGCAACCCGGTGACCGACACCCTGACCGTCAGCGCCGTCCACGGCCCGGACCTGCCGTGGCCGGACGCCACCCTGGCCGACCTGATCACCGCGCAGGCGGCCCGCGCCCCGGACGCGGTGGCGGTGCGCCAGTGGGACACCCGGCTCACCTACCGGCAGCTCGTCGACCGGGCCGCCGGGGTGGCCGCCGCGCTGCGCGAGCACGGCGTCGGCCGGGGCGACCGGGTCGGCGTGTGCGGCGCGCGTACCCCCGACCTGGTGGTCACCGTGGTCGGCGTGCTGCTCGCCGGCGCCGCGTACGTGCCGCTGGAGCCGGGCGGCCCCCGGGCCCGGCTGCGCGGGATCGCCCGCGATGCGGGCGTCCGCGTGGTGGTCGGCGACGCGGCGGCGGCCGAGTTCGGCGACGAGCCCGGCGTGACGGCGCTCGGCCTGCCCGGCCCGGCCCCGCTCCTGCCCTGCCCCGCCCGCCCCGGCGACCCGGCGTACGTGCTGTTCACCTCCGGGTCCACCGGCCGCCCCAAGGGCGTGCTGACCACCCACCGCAACGCGGTCGAGTTCGTCACCGGAGTGAGCGCGCTGACCGGCGCCGACACGTCGGTCCGCAGCCTCGGCATCGCCTCGCTCGGCTTCGACGCGGCCACCATGGACCTGTTCGTGCCGCTCACGCTCGGCGGCGCGGTGCAGCTGCTCGGCGCCGACGACCGGGCCGACCCGGTACGGCTGGCCCGGTTCGTCGCCGCGCACGAGGTCACCTGGGGCTTCATCACCCCGACCGTGCTGTCGCTGCTGGACCCGGCCGGGTTCCCGTCGTGGCGGGTGCTGCTCTGCGGCGGCGAGGCGGTCCCGGCCGAACTGGTCGCCCGCTGGGCGCCGGGCCGCCGGTTCCTCAACGGCTACGGCCCCACCGAGACCACCGTGCTGGCGGTCACCTGCGACCTCACCCCGGCCGACACCGACCCGATGCCGATCGGCCGGCCGCTGCCGAACCACCGGGCATACGTCGTCGACGCCGACCTGCGTCCGGTGCCGGCGGGGGAGACCGGCGAGCTGCTGATCGGCGGGCCCGGCCTGGCCGACGGATACCTGAACCGGCCCGGCCTGACCGCCGAGCGGTTCGTGCCCGACCCGTTCGGCGAGGCACCCGGCGAGCGGCTCTACCGCACCGGTGACCTGGTCCGGCAGGGCCCGGACGGCCGGATCGTCTACCTCGGCCGCGCCGACCGGCAGGTGAAGGTGCGCGGCCAGCGCATCGAGCTGGGCGAGATCGAGACGGTGCTGGCCGCCTGCCCGGGCGTCGAGCGCGTCGCGGTGGAGGCGGTGCCCGGCCCGGCCGGCACCGAGCTGATCGCGTTCCTCACCCCGGCCGGCGCGCCGGACGACGACGAGCTGCGGGCGTACGCGGCGACGCGGCTGACCACCGCGATGCTGCCGGCCCGGACGATGCGGCTGGACGCACTGCCGGTCAGCGCCACCACCGGCAAGCTGGACCGGCCGGCGCTGCGCGAACTGGCCGCAGCCGGCCCGGCCGCCGTGGCCGACGCGTCCGCCGACGACGACCCGGTGACGGCGGCGGTCCGGCGCGTCTGGACCCGGCTGCTCGGCGCCGCGCCCGCCCCGGACAGCGACTTCCTCGCCGCCGGCGGCAACTCCATCGCCGCGATGCGCCTGGTCGCCGCGCTGCGCGCGGAACTGGGCCGGCAGGTGGACACGCGGGTGCTCTTCGCCGACCGCACGTTCGCCGCGCTCGTCGACCGGGTCCGCGCCGCCGACCCCGCCGACGCCGACGGGCTCACCACCGGAAACCCGCCGACGCTGTCCCCGCCGCAGCGGCGGCTGTGGTTCATGGACCAGCTCGCCCCGTCCAGCGCGCCGTACAACATCGCCGTCGCGCACCGGCTGCGCGGGCCGCTGGACGTCACCGCGCTCGGTGCCGCGCTGCGGGCCGTCGCGGAACGGCACGACGTGCTGCGCTGGCGCATCCCGCAGAACAGCGGCGTGCCGTACGCGGTCCGCGAGGAACCCACCGACGTGGCGGTGCCGGTGGTCGACCTGACCGGGGCCGCCGACCCGGACGCCGAACTGGCCGGCATGCTCGCGGCCGGCGCCGGGCACGCGTTCGACCTGGCCACCGGCCCGCCCTGGCAGGTGACCGTGTACCGGCTCGCCGCCGAGGAACACGTGCTCGCGGTGACCGTGCACCACGCGGTCTTCGACGGCTGGTCCGAGGCGCTGCTCTACGACGAGCTGGCGCTCGCGTACGCCCGCGCGCTCGGCCGGTCCGTGCCGGGCCGCCCGCCGCTGCCCGCCACGTACGCCGACTACGCGGTGTGGCGCGCCGACCGGGACCGGCGCCGGGGCGAGACGGACCTGGCCTGGTGGGCCGCGCACCTGGCCGGCGCGCCCACGGTGCTGGACCTGCCCCGCGACCGTCCCCGCCCGGCCGTGCAGACGTACGCCGGCGCGGAGGCCGCGGTGCGGCTGGACGAGACCGCCGACCGGGCCGTACGCGACCTGGCCGCCCGGCGCGGCACCACTGTCGCGGCGGTGCTGCTGGCCGCGTTCGGCGAGCTGCTGCGGCGGGTCACCGGCGGCGACGAGCACGTGCTCGGCGCGATCGTCGCGGACCGGAGGCTGGCCGCGTTCGACGAGGTGATCGGGTTCTTCATCGACACCGTGCCGGTGCGGGTCCGCTCCGGCGGCGCGAGCTTCGCCGAGCAGGTCGACCGGGCCGCCGCCGAACTGCACGAGGTCACCGCCCACCCGGGCGCGCCACTGGAACGCATCGTCGAGGCGCTCGGCGTGGGCCGGGACACCTCCCGCGCCCCGCTGGTGCAGGTGTTGTTCAACGTGCTCAACTTCGTCGCGCCCCGGCTGGAGCTGACCGGCCTGGCCGTCGAGCCGGTGCCGGTGCCCAAGCCCGGGTCGCCGTTCGACCTGACCGTCTACGTGGTGGAGCGCGACGGGCGGGCCGGCGTCGAGGTGGTGCACAACCCGGACCTGTTCACCGGTGAGCGGATCGACGCGCTCCTGGCCGACCTGGCCGCCCTGGTCGGCGCGCTCGCCGCCGACCCGGACGTCCCGGCCGCCGAGGTGGCGCCCGAGCTGCCCCGCCCGGCGGTACGCGTCGCGGCGCTCGGCGCGATGAGCGTCGCCACCGCCGAACCGGCCCGCGCGCCGCTGCCCGCCGGGTCGGACGCGCTCACCGCGACCGAGGAGCTGATCGCCGGGATCTGGCGGGACGTGCTCGGCCGCGACGCGGTCGGCGTGAGCGACAACTTCTTCGACATCGGCGGCCACTCGATGGCCCTGGCCGCCGTGCACGCCCGCCTCACCGAGGCCACCGGCCGCTCGATCACCATGCTCGACCTGTTCCGACACCCGACCGTGCGGGCGCTCGCCGCCAGCCTCGACGGGGCCGCCGACCGGCCGGAACTGGCCCGCGCCGCGATGCGCGCCGCCGCCCGGCGGGGACGTGCCCGCCGTACCCCGCCACCTCGCCGACCTCACCCGTGACGCGATCCCTTGTGAATGAAGGAACCCCCATGCAGAACGACATTCCGGCCGACGACGGCGTCGAGCCCATCGCCATCGTCGGGCTCGCCGCCCGCCTGCCCGGCGCGGCCGACGTCGACGAGTTCTGGCGCAACCTGGTCGACGGCGTGGAGTCGACGACCGAACTGACCCGCGAGGAGCAGCTCGCCCGCGGCGCCCAGCCGCAGGAGGTCGACGACCCGGGCTGGGTCAACCGTGCCCCGCTGGTGGACGGCTACGACGAGTTCGACGCCGGCCTGTTCGGGATGACCGCCCGCGAGGCCGAGATCACCGACCCGCAGCACCGGCTGTTCCTGGAGACCTGCTACACCGCCCTGCAGAACGCCGGCTACGACCCGGGCCGCTACGACGGCGCGGTCGGCGTGTACGCCGGCACCGGCGGCAACACGTACCTGCACCGCAACGTGTACCGCAACAAGCGCGTCGGCGGGAACCCGCACGGCGCGGTCTCGCTCGCCACCGGCAACTCGCCGAACTACGTGGCCACGAACGTGTCGTACCGGCTGGACCTGCGCGGGCCCAGCATGACCGTGCACACCGCCTGCTCCACCTCGCTCGTCGCGTTCCACCTGGCCTGCGAGGCGTTGCGCAACGGCGAGTGCGACATGGCCCTGGCCGGCGGCGTCAACATCGAGCTGCCGCACGTCGGCTACCTCGGCATGGACGGCTTCACCTCGCCGGACGGGCGGTGCCGGCCGTTCGACGCCGGAGCGAACGGCACGGTGTGGGGCAGCGGCGTCGGCGTGACGCTGCTCAAGCGGCTGTCCGACGCGATCGCCGACGGCGACACCATCCGCGCGGTAGTGCTCGGCAACGCCATCAACAACGACGGCGCCGGGAAGGTCGGCTTCACCGCCCCCAGCATCGACGGGCAGATGGAGGCCGTCGCCCAGGCCGTCGAGCTGGCCGGCGTCGACCCGCGCAGCATCAGCTACGTCGAGGCGCACGGCACCGGCACCGCGCTGGGCGACCCGATCGAGGTCGCCGCGCTGTCCGCCGTGTACACCAAGGACACCGACGAGCGCGGCTGGTGCGGTATCGGCTCGGTGAAGTCGAACATCGGCCACCTCAGCCAGCCCTCCGGCATCGTCAGCGTGATCAAGACGGTGCTGGCGATGGAGCACGGGCTGATCCCGCCGACCATCAACTACGAGACGCCGAACCCGGCCATCGACTTCGCCGACACCCCGTTCTACGTGGCGAACACGCTGACCAAGTGGGACACCGACGGCGGACCGCGCCGCGCCGGCGTCAGCTCCTTCGGCATCGGCGGCACCAACGCGCACGTGGTGCTGGAGGAGGCCCCGGCCGCCGGCCGGCACGAGCCGCCGTCCCGCCCGGCGCAGCTGCTCCAGGTGTCGGCGAAGACCGCGACCGCGCTGGACACCGCCGTGCGGCGGCTCGCCGGCCACCTGGAGAGCGGCAGCGACGTGGCGCTCGCCGACGTGGCGCACACGCTGCGCGTCGGCCGCCAGGTGTACGCCCACCGCGCCGCCGTGGTCGCCGGTGACCCGGCGTCCGCCGCCGCCGCGCTGCGCGAGCGGCGCAAGGGCCACCGGGGTGTCGCCGAGGGTGCCGCGCCCCGGGTGGCGTTCCTGTTCAGCGGTCAGGGCTCGCAGTACGCCGGGATGGGCGCCGAGCTGTACGCGCAGGACAGCGCGTACGCCGCCGCCGTCGACGAGTGCGCCGAGTTGCTCCGCCCCGAGCTGGGCCTGGACATCCGCGACCTGATCCTGGGCCGCGACCCGGAGGCGGCGGACAAGCTCACGCAGACCCGCTACACCCAGCCCGCCCTGTTCACCGTCGAGTACGCCCTCGCCGCCGCCTGGCGGGCCGCCGGGGTCACCCCGGCCGCGATGATCGGCCACTCCATCGGCGAGTACGTGGCCGCGACGGTGGCCGGGGTGCTCGACCTCGCCGACGCGCTGCGCGTGGTGGCCGCCCGGGGCCGGCTCATGCACGCCCTGCCCGCCGGTTCGATGCTGGCGGTCACGCTCGACGAGTCGGAGGTGACCGGCAAGCTTCCCGAGGGCCTGTCGGTGGCGACTGTCAACGGCCCCGGCACCTGCGTGGTCGCCGGTGAGACGGCGCTCGTGGAGGAGTTCGCGGCGAGCCTCGGCGGCAAGAACAAGTCGAAGATGCTGCGCACCTCGCACGCGTTCCACTCGCCGATGATGGACCCGATCCTGGACGAGTTCACCGCGCTGATGGCCACCGTGCCGCTGCGCGCCCCGGCGGTGCCGTTCGTCTCCAACGTGACGGGCACCTGGATCACCGAGGCGCAGGCCACCGACCCGGCGTACTGGGCCGCGCACCTGCGCCGCCCGGTCCGCTTCGGCGCGTGCGTGGCGACGCTGCTCGCCGAGGGCACCTGGGCGCTCGTCGAGTGCGGCCCCGGCCGGCAGCTGGCCAACCTGGCCCGGATGCAGGTCGCGAAGGCCGGTGAGGCGCAGCGCGCGCTGACCCCGCTGGGCAGCCTGCCCGGCCCGGGCGAGCAGACCGGTGACCTGGCCGCGCTGCTCGGCACGGCCGGCGCGCTGTGGTGCGCCGGGGTGCCGGTGAACGTCCCGGCCGACCCGCACGCGCGGCGGGTGCCGCTGCCCACGTACCCGTTTGAGCGGCGCCGCTACTGGATCGACCCGGACCCGGAGCAGGAGCTGGCGGCGGCACCGGTCGAGACCGGCCCCCGCCCGCTGCCGGAGTGGTTCGCGGTGCCGGTGTGGCGGCAGGCCGCGCCGGCCCGCACCGCCGAGCCGCTGGGCCGCTGCCTGGTGCTGGCCGACGGTCCGCGCGGCGACGCGCTCGTGGCCGCGTTGCGCGCCGCCGGCGACGACCCGGTCGAGGTACGCGCCGGCGAGGCGTTCACCGCCACCGCCAACGGTTTCCGGCTGCGCCCCGGCGTACGCGCCGACGCCGAGGAACTGGTCGCCGCGCTCGGCGCCGACCTGCCCCGGCGGATCGTGCACGCGTTCGCGCTCGACGGCGACCCCGCCGGCACCGACGCGGCGGCCGCCTGGGCGGCGCAGGAGCGCGGCTTCTTCGGCGCGCTGCACCTGGTGCAGGCCCTGGCCGGCGCCGGTGTGACGGCCGACGAGGCGGGCGTCCGCCTGGACCTGGTCACCGCCGGCATCGGCGACGTCCGCGGCGACGACCTGACCCGCCCGGAGCACGCCACGCTGGCCGGCCTGGCCCGGGTGCTCCCGGCGGAGCTGCCCGGCCTGACCGTGCGGCTGCTCGACACCGACCCGGCCGCGCGTGGCGTCGCCGCCCTGGTGGCCGAGCTGCGCAGCCCCGTCGACGCCGAGCACCCGGAGGTGGCGCTGCGCGGCGACCGCCGCTGGCTGGCCGGCTACGAGCAGGTCACAGTGGACGCCGAGGACGAGCCGGGCGTGCTGCGCGAGGAGGGCCGCTACCTGATCACCGGCGGTCTCGGCGGCATCGGCGTCACCCTCGCCGAGGACTTCGCCCGCCGGGCCCGCGCCAAGCTGGTGCTGCTGGCCCGTTCCGGGCTGCCCGAGCGGGACGAGTGGGACGCGCACCTGGCGGTCCACGGCGGCGCCGACCGGGCCGGGCGGGCCATCGCGGCGATCCGCCGGATGGAGGCCGCGGGCGCCGAGGTGCTGGTGCTCGCCGCCGACGTCACCGACGCGGACGACCTGCGCCGGGTCCGCGACGAGGCGGAGCGCCGGTTCGGCGGGCTGGACGGCATCGTGCACGCCGCCGGTCTGCCCGGCGGCGGCATGGCCGAGGTGAAGGACCGCGACGAGGCGCGGCGCGTGCTGGCCCCGAAGCTGGCCGGCACCCTGGCGCTGGCCCGGGTCTTCGGCGACCTGCCGCTGGACTTCGTCGTGCTCTGCTCCTCGATCACCGCGGTGATCGGCGGGTTCGGCCAGGTCGACTACTGCGCGGCGAACAACTTCCTGGACGCGTTCGCGCGCTCCGGCACGGGGTTCCGCGCGCCTGTGGTGTCGCAGAACTGGGGCGGCTGGGCCGAGGTCGGCATGGCGGTGGAGACCGCCGCGCCGGCCGCGTTCCGGGCCGCCGGGCGGGACACCGTCACCACGGCGGTCGCCCACCCGGTGCTCACCACGATGGTGGCCGGGCCGGACGGGACGGTGCTGCACGGCCTGGTCTCGGCGGACACCCACTGGCTGCTCGACGAGCACCGGATCGGCGGGGTGCCGGTGGTGCCGGGCACCGCCCACCTGGAGTCGGTGCGCGCCGCGGTGGTCGCCGCGCTGCCCGCGCCGGGGCCCGACGCCGCGGTGGAACTGCGGGACGTGGTGTTCCTGGAGCCGTTCTCGGTGCCGGACGGCACCGTGGCCCAGTACCGGGTCGAGCTGACCCCGGCCGAGGACGGCACCGACTTCACCGTCGCCAGCCTCGCCGCCGGCCAGGCGCGCACCCACGTCCGCGGCACCGCCGGGTGGACCACCGACGCGGCCCCGCCGGCCGCCGTGCCCGCGGTGGCGGGGCGGCGGGTCGACGACGACGCCTCGTTCGGCCGGGGACGCACCAGCATGCTCACGTTCGGGCCGCGCTGGGCGGCGCTGGCCGAGCACCACCTCGCCGACGGCGAGGAGCTGGCCCGGGTGCAGGCACCCGCCGCCGCGGTCGGTGACCTGCCCTCCTGGGGCATGCACCCGGCGCTGCTGGACGTGGCCACCGCGTTCGGCCGCGGCCAGGGCGCCGGCACCTACCTGCCGCTGTCGTACGGCCGGATCGTGGTGCGCGGCGCACTGCCGGCGACGTTCCACAGTCACCTGCGGCACCGGCCCGCCGCCACCGACGAGGTGGTCGCCGCCGACCTGTCGCTGCGCGACCCGGACGGGCGGGAGCTGGTCGCGATCAGCGACTTCGTGCTGCGCCGGGTCGACCAGGACGCGGTCACCGGCAACCTGGCCGAGTCCCCGGCGGCGGACGACGCCGCGGCGCCGGTCACCGAGGACATCCGCCCCGTCGACGGCGCGGAGGCGTTCCGCCGTAGCCTTGCCGCCGGTCTCGGCGCCCAGGTGGTGATCACCACCCGCACCGTCGCCGACATCCGGCGCCGCGCGGCCCGGGTCACCACCGACAGCCTCGCCGAGGAGACCGACGCGCCGGCCGGCACGGCGGCCACCGGTGGCGGCTCGGCGGCGCCCGGCACCGAGCTGGAGAAGACGATCGCCCAGGTGTGGCGCGACGGCCTCGGCGTCACCGACGTCGGCGTGGACGACGACTTCTTCGCCCTCGGCGGCAACTCGCTGGTGGCCGTGCAGCTCATCGCCGCCATGCGCAAGGCGACAGGCGTACGGCTGCCGATGCGCAGCCTCTTCGAGACCCCCACGGTGGCCGGCCTGGCCGCCCGGATCGAGGAGCTGCGCGCGGAGACGCCCGCCGACGCACCGGCCGCCCCGGCGGCGATCCCGGCCATCCCGCGGCTGCCCCGCGGCTGACACCCCGACTCCAGAACCAGGAGACACCGCACCATGAGCGAGACAACCACGACGCTGCCGGTGGTCGTCGAGAGCGACGGCCGGGCGCTGACCGACCTGATCGCGGCGCGGCGCGCCGAGCTGCGGGACACCCTCGTCACCAGCGGCGGGCTGCTGTTCCGCGGCTTCGACGTGGGCGGCGTGGACGGCTTCGACCAGGCCGTCCGCGCACTCGCCGGCGAGCCGCTGACCTACACCGAGCGCTCCTCGCCCCGGCACTCCATCAAGGGCCGGGTCTACACCTCGACCGACTACCCGCCGGACGAGGAGATCTTCCTGCACAACGAGAACTCGTACCAGGCGCGCTGGCCGCTGACGCTGTTCTTCTACTGCGTCACGCCGCCGGACAGCCAGGGCGCCACGCCGCTGGCCGACGTGCGCCGGGTGTACGAGCTGATCGACCCGGCGGTCCGCGAGGAGTTCATCCGCCGCCGCTGGATGCTCGTGCGCAACTTCCACGGCGACTTCGGCACCCGCTGGCAGGAGGTGTTCAACACCGAGAGCCGCGCCGAGGTCGAGGCGTACGCGGCGGACAACGGCATCACCGTGGAGTGGGTCGGCAAGGACGGCCTGCGTACCCGCGCGGTCCGCGACGTGGTGCACCACCGGCCCGGCTCGGACACCCCGCGCTGGTTCAACCACGCCACCTTCTTCCACCTCAGCACCCTGCCGACCGACTACCAGGAGGGGCTGCTGGCCATGTTCGGCGCGGACGGGCTGCCGTCGAACACCTACTACGGCGACGGCGGCGAGATCCCCGCCGACGTCATGGACCACCTGCGCGCCGCCTACCGGGCCGCCACCGTCCGCTTCGACTACCAGCGCGACGACGTGCTGGTGGTGGACAACATGACCGCCGCGCACGGCCGGGAACCGTTCACCGGTCCCCGCAAGATCGCCGTGGCGATGGCCGAGCCGTACACCCCCGAGACCGCAGGAGCGAACTGACATGGCCGAACCCCGATTCCTGGTCGTCCGCAACGACGAGGAGCAGTACTCGATCTGGTCGGCCGACCGGGACCTGCCCGCCGGCTGGCACGACACCGGCTTCGCCGGGACGCGCGAGGAGTGCCTGGCCCACGTCGACGAGGTCTGGACCGACATGCGTCCCCGCTCCGTGCGCGAGGCCCTCTCATGAGCACGAGCCAGGAGTGGACCTTCCCGGCCTCGTACGCCCAGGAGCGGGTGTGGATGGCCAACCAGCTCGACGCCGGGTCGCCGGTGTTCAACGTGTCCTTCCCGTGGCTGTTCCCGGCCGACGTGGACGCCGACACGGCCGCCGACGTGGTCAACCGGGTCATCGCCCGGCACGAGGCACTGCGTACCCGCCTGCGGACCGACGACGGCGCGCTGGTGCAGGTCGTACGCGCCCACGAGCCGGCGCCGCTGCCCGTCACCGACATCACCCACCTGCCGGCCGGTGAGCAGCGGGCCGAGTTCGAGCGCATCCGCGGCGAGATGGCCCGCACGCCGATCCCGCTGGACGCGGCGCCGCTGTGGCGGGCCCGGCTGATCCGGATGGAGGAGGGGCTGGCGCTGGCGTTCGTGGTGCACCACGCCGTCTTCGACAGCCACTCGGCGGTGCTGTTCCACGCCGAGCTGGTCGCGTTCTGCGAGGCCGCGCGCACCGGCGCCGAGCCCGCCGTGCCCGAGCTGCCCATCCAGTACGCGGACTTCGCGGTCTGGCAGCGTCAGCAGCTCACCGGTGCGGAACTGGACCGTCAGCTCGCGTTCTGGACCGGTCACCTGGCCGGCGCGCCGCCGGTCACCGGCCTGCCGCTGGACCGGCCCCGCCCGGCCCAGCTCGGCTTCGCCGGTGACGAGGTGCGCTTCACGCTGCCCGACGGGCTGCTGGACCGCGTCGGCGTGCTGGCCACCGGCGCGCAGGCCACGCCGTACATGGTGCTGCTCGCCGGTTTCGCGGCGCTGCTGTCACGGATCTCCGGCGACGCCGACGTGGTGGTCGGCGTCTCCACCGCGGGCCGGGACAACCCGGAGCTGACGCCGCTGATCGGCATGTTCGTCAACCCGGTGGCGCTGCGCTGCGACGTCTCCGGCGACCCGACGTTCGCGGCGTTGCTGGGCCGGGTCCGCAACGGCCTGATCGACGCGATGGAGCACGGGCAGACGCCGTTCCAGAAGATCGTCGAGGCGGTCGACCCGCAGCGTGACCCGTCGGTCCAGCCGATCTTCCAGACCGCGCTGAACTGGATCCCGGACTCCGGTCTCGACCCGGTGGAGCTGGGCACCACCAAGGACGACCTGGCCTTCGACATCACCACCGGCGACTGCCGCCTGGTCTACCGCACCGAGCTGTTCGACCGGGCCACGGCAGAGACGGTGGTCCGCCGCTACGTCCGGCTGCTCGCCGCCGCCGTCGCCGAGCCGGAGCGTACGGTCGGCGCGTTGCCGCTGCTCACCGACACCGAACGGGAGCAGGTGCTCGGCACCTGGAACGACACCGCCCGCGACGTGCCGGTGACCACCGTGGTCGACGAGGTGCAGCGGCAGGCCGCCGCCACCCCGGACGCGGCGGCGCTGGTCTGCGACGGTGTGACGCTGCGCTACGGCGAGCTGAACACCGCCGCGAACCGGCTGGCCCGGCTGCTGGTGGCGCGCGGCGCCGGCCCGGAGACCCGGGTGGCGCTGGCGCTGCCCCGCTCCTGCGACCTGGTCGTGGCGATGCTGGCGGTGCTCAAGGCCGGTGCCGCGTACGTGCCGGTGGACACCGCGTACCCGGCCGGCCGGATCGCGTACCTCCTGGCCGACGCCGCGCCCGCGCTGGTGGTGACCGCGCCGGACACCGCCGCCCTGGTGCCCGGTGACGCGCTGGTGCTCGACGGCGAGATCGGCTCCGACCAGTCCGGCGACGACCTCACCGACGCCGACCGGGTCGCGCCGCTGCGCCCGGAGCACCCGGCGTACGTGCTCTACACCTCCGGCTCCACCGGCCGCCCGAAGGGCGTGGTGGTCGAGCACCGGGCGGTGACCGCGTACCTGGCCTGGGCCCGCGCCACCTACCCGGGGCTGGCCGGGGTGGCGCTGCTGCACTCGCCGGTGTCGTTCGACCTGACCGTGACCGGCCTGCTCGGCACGCTCACCGCCGGCGGCACGGTACGGCTCGCCGCGATCGACGAGCCCGCCGCCCGCGCCGGTGGCCGGCCCGCCTTCCTCAAGGTCACGCCGAGCCACCTGCCGCTGCTCGACGGCGAGCTGTCGCCGACGGCCGACCTGGTGATCGGCGGCGAGGCGCTGACCGGGGAGCAGCTCGCCGCCTGGCGGGCCGCACACCCCGACGTAGCAGTGATCAACGAGTACGGCCCGACGGAGGCCACGGTGGGCTGCGTCGCGGCCCGGATCGCTCCCGGCGAGCCGGTCCCGGCCGGTCCGGTGCCGATCGGCACGCCCACCTGGAACACGCGGGCGCTGCTGCTCGACGGCGCGCTGCGGCCGGTGCCGCCGGGCGTGGTGGGGGAACTGTACGTCACCGGCACCCAGCTCGCGCGCGGCTACCACGACCGGCCCGCCCTGACCGCCGAGCGCTTCCTGCCCTGCCCGTACGGTCCGCCCGGCGCCCGCATGTACGCCACCGGCGACCTGGCCCGCTGGCGTGCCGACGGGACGCTGGACTACCTGGGCCGTCGCGACGACCAGGTCAAGGTGCGCGGCATGCGGATCGAGCTGGGCGAGGTGGAGGCCGCGCTGCTGGCCCACCCGGACGTGCGCGCCGCCGCCGCGGCGGTCCGCACCGACGGCGGCGAGCCGATGCTCGTCGGCTACCTGGTGGGTCCGGCCCACGAGGACTCGGTCCGCGCCGAACTGGCCCGTGAGCTGCCCGCGCACCTGGTGCCGGCCGCCCTGGTCCGGCTGGACGCGCTGCCGCTGACGCCGAACGGCAAGCTGGACCGTGCCGCGCTGCCCGCCCCGGCGACGACCGAGGCGGCGCAGGACAGCTACGTCGCGCCCCGCACCGAGGCCGAGGCCCTGGTCGCCGAGGTGTACGCCGAGATCCTCCGGGTGGAGAAGGTCGGTGCCCACGACGACTTCTTCGCCCTCGGCGGCAACTCGCTGCGCGGCATGCGGGCGATGGCCCGCATCCGCGCCGAGGTGGACGTCGACCTGCCCATGCGGGCGCTGTTCAGCAGCCCCGTGGTGGCGGACCTGGCCGCCCAGATCGAACAGCGGATCGCCGCCGAACTCGACGGGCTCTCCGACACCGAGGTCGCCGCGCTGCTCGCGGCGGAAGAGGGAACCAACTGATGACGGACCTGAAGGATCCGGCCCGCGAGGCGGCCCGGCAGGCGCTGATCGCCAAACGGCTACGCGCCCGCCAGGCCGCCCCCGCGGCCCGGATCACCCCCCGCCCGTCCGGCGCCCAGGTGCCGCTGTCCTACGCCCAGGAGCGGGTCTGGTTCATGGACCAGCTCGCCCCGGGCGAGGCGGCATACCACATCGCGGTTCCGCTGCGGGTACGCGGACCACTCGACGTGGACGCGCTGCGCGCCGCCCTGACCGGGCTCGCGGACCGGCACGAGTCGCAGCGCACCCGCTTCCCGGCCGACGCCGACGGTCGTCCCACAGTGGTCGTCGCGGACACCGCCGACGTGCCGCTGACAGTGGTGGAGGCGTCCGACGAGGCGGCCGCGCAGGCGCTCGTCGACGCGGCGGCGGCCGAGCCGTTCGACCTGGCCAACGGGCCGCTGCTGCGGGCCCTGCTGATCCGGCTCGCCGCCGACGACCACGTGCTGTTCCTGGCCCAGCACCACATCGTCGGCGACGGCTGGTCGGTGGACGTGCTGCTGCGCGACCTGATCACGCTCTACCGGGGCGGCGAGCCGCCCGCCCTGCCGATCCAGTACGGCGACTTCGCCGTCTGGGAGGCCCAGGAGCTGGACGGCCCGCAGGCGCGGGCGCACGTCGACTACTGGAAGCAGCGACTGGCCGGGATCACCCCGCTGGAGCTGCCGCTGGACCGGCCCCGCCCGGCCACCCAGACCTACCGGGGTGACTTCGTCGAGTTCCAGCTCGACCCGGCCGCCACCGAGGCGCTCAACACGCTCACCCGGGACAGCGGCGGCACGCTGTTCATGACGCTGCTCGCCGCGTACCAGGTGCTGCTGGCCCGGCACGCCGGCCAGGACGACTTCGCCATCGGCGCGTCGGTGGCCGGCCGGTCCGCGCCGGAGCTGGAGAACGTGGTCGGCATGTTCATCAACATGCTGCCGCTGCGCGCCGACCTGGCCGACGACCCGACGTTCGCCGAGCTGCTGGAGCGCACCCGCCGTACCGTGCTCGACGGGTTCGAGCACGCCGAGGTGCCGTTCGCCAAGGTGGTCCACGAGCTGGGCCTGCCGCGCGACGTCAGCCGCTCCCCGGTGTTCCAGGCCATGTTCGTGCTGCAGAACTACGAGATGGGCCGGTTCACCGGCGTGTCCCGCACCGACGAGGTCACGTTCTCCTGGACCCCGATGGAGTTGCAGGCCACCCGGTTCGACTTCGAGCTGCACGCGGTGGAGACCGTCGACGGCCTCTGGGGCAAGCTGGTCTTCAACACCGACCTGTTCGACCGGGCCACGGTGGAGCGGATGGCGCAGCGCTGGACCACCTTGCTGGACGCGGTCGTCGCCGCGCCGGACACCCCGGTGTCGCGGCTGCCGCTGCTGCCCGCCGCCGAGCGGGATCTGCTGGCCGCCTGGAACGACACCACCGCCGACTTCCCGCGCGCCGAGACGCTGCACGGCCCGATCGAGGAGCGCGCCGCCGCCACCCCGGACGCGGTCGCGGTCACCATCGACGGGCTCAGCCGCACGTACGCCGAGCTGAACGCGCAGGCCAACCGCGTCGCGCACCGGCTGCGCGCGGCCGGCGTCGGCCCGGAGACCCTGGTCGGGGTCTGCGCGGAGCGGTCGGTGGAGCTGGTCGCCGGCCTGCTCGGCGTGCTCAAGGCCGGCGGCGCGTACCTGCCGCTGGACCCGGAGTACCCGGCCGACCGGCTCGCGTTCATGGTCGGCGACGCGGACGCGCCGGTGGTGCTCGTCCAGTCGCACCTGCGCGACGTGCTGCCCGACACCGGCGCCACCGTGCTCGAACTGGACGACGCCACCGTGTGGAGCGGTCAGCCCGAGTCCGACCCCACGCCGGCCGCCGGGCCGGAGAACCTGGCGTACGTCATCTACACCTCCGGGTCCACCGGCCGCCCGAAGGGCGTGCCGAACACGCACCGGGGCATCGTCAACCGGCTCGACTGGATGCAGAAGACGTACGGCCTCGGCGCCGACGACGCGGTGCTCCAGAAGACCCCGGCGAGCTTCGACGTGTCGGTGTGGGAGTTCTTCTGGCCGCTGCGCACCGGCGCCCGCCTGGTGCTGGCCGAGCCGGGCGGCCACAAGGACGCCGGTTACCTGCGTGACCTGCTGGTGTCCGAGCGGATCACCACCGCCCACTTCGTCCCGTCGATGCTGACCGTCTTCCTCGCCGAGGACGGCGTGGAGGCGGCCACCGCGCTGCGCCGGGTGATCTGTTCCGGCGAGGAGCTGCCACTGGCGTCGGCGGCCGACTTCACCGCAAGGCTGCCCTGGTGCGGCCTGCACAACCTGTACGGCCCGACCGAGGCGGCCATCGACGTGACCGCCTGGGCGTGCGAGCCGGACCGGCTGGCGCAGGTGACAAGCGTGCCGATCGGCGCGCCGATCGCCAACCTGCGGCTGCACGTGCTCGACCCGTCCGGCGCGCAGTGCCCGGTCGGGGTGGCCGGGGAGCTGCACATCGGCGGTGTCGGGCTGGCCCGCGGCTACCACCGCCGACCGGCGCTGACCGCGGAGAAGTTCGTCCCCGACCCGTTCTCCGTCGAGCCGGGTGCCCGCCTCTACCGCACCGGTGACCTGGCCCGCTGGGTCGTCGGCCCGGACGGCGCCGGGGTGATCGAGTTCCTCGGCCGCATCGACCACCAGGTCAAGCTGCGTGGTCTGCGCATCGAGCTGGGCGAGATCGAGAGCGCGCTGCGCGAGCAGCCGGGCGTCACCGAGGCCACGGTGATCGTCCGCGAGGACAGCCCGGGCGACAAGCGGCTCACCGCGTACCTGGTGGGGGAGGCCGAGCACGCCGCGCTGAAGGCGGCGCTGAAGGACACGCTGCCCGAATACATGGTGCCGGCCGCGTTCGTCACGCTCGACGCGCTGCCGCTGACCCCGAACGGCAAGCTGGACCGCAAGGCGCTACCAGCGCCGGTGGTCACCCGCGAGGCGTCGGTGGCGCTCGTCGAGCCGCGTGACGACACCGAGCGGGCGCTCGCCGCGATCTGGTCCGAGGTGCTGGGCGTGGACACGCTCGGCATCGACGACGACTTCTTCGACCTGGGCGGGCACTCGATGCTCGCCACCCAGGTGGTCGCGAAGATCCGCAAGGCGGAGCTCGGCGGCCGGGCGGTCGGCGTGATGGACCTGTTCCAGCAGCGCACCATCCGGGACCTCGCCGCGTTCATCTCCGGTGACGCCACGCAGGAGGGGCCGCGCCGGCTGCTCTACGAGCTGACCAAGCCGATCCCGGCGGGCAGGCGGGTGCTGACGTACGTCTGCGTCCCGTACGGCGGCGGCAGCGCCATCGTCTACCAGCCGCTGGCCGACGCGCTGCCGGCCGGGTACGGGCTGTGGTCGCTGGCGATCCCCGGCCACGACGTGGGTCTGAGCGAGGACGCGCTGCCGTTCGACGAGCTGACCAGCCGAGTCGCCGACGAGATCCTGGAGCGGGTCGAGGGACCGATCGCCCTGTACGGCCACTGCGGCGTGGGCAGCGCCATCCTCGCCGACGTGGCCCGCAAGGTCGAGGCGGCCGGCCGGAACCTGGAGGCCGTCTACATCGGCGCCATGTTCCCGTTCGCCCGCCCGAAGGGCGTGATCGCGGCGCTCCGCGACCGCCTCGAGCGGCTCAGCAGCAACAGGCACTCCGCGAGCTGGCTCAAGTCGATGGGTGTGGACACCGACGAGCTGGACCCGGAGCAGGCCGACCGGATCATCAGCAACATGCGGGCCGACTCCCGCGCCTCGGAGGAGTACTTCACCCGGCTGCTGGACCAGCAGGCGGCGAAGCTCCGGACGCCGATCATCTCGGTGGTCGGCTCCGAGGACCCGGTGACCGACTACTACCGCGAGCGGTACGCCGAGTGGCAGTTCCTCAGCGACACGCTCGGCCTCGTCGTCCTCGACCAGGCCGGGCACTTCTTCCTCAAGTACCGGGCCGAGGAACTGGCCGAGATCGTCACACAGGTGCACCCGGCGGTGGTCGCCGGTGACGTCAGCGCGCTGACGCCGGAGGCCCGGGGCGAGGACGCCGGCTGGGTGGTGGCCGACACGCTGCGGGTGGGGGAGGACCGCAAGCCCACCAAGACGGTCAAGCCGAGCATGGGCCGGTTCATGGCCATCACGACCGGCCAGCTCATCTCCAGCACCGGTTCCGCGCTGACCGCGTTCGCGCTGCCGATCTGGCTGTTCAACCGCACCGGCTCGGTGGCGAACCTCGGCCTGCTCTGGGCGCTGGCGCTGATCTGCGGCGTGCTCATGCTGCCGGTGGCCGGCGCCCTGGTCGACCGGGTCAGCCGGCGGCGGATCATGATGACGGCGAGCTGCTTCGCCGGGTCCGTCCAGCTCGTGCTGGCGACGCTGCTGTGGACCGACAACCTGGTGCTCTGGCACATCTACATGCTGGTGGCGCTGAGTTCGGTGGCCGGTTCGTTCCAGCGGATCGCGTTCCAGTCGGCGGTGCCGCAGCTGGTGCCCAAGCGCTACCTCGGGCACGCCATGGGCATCACCCAGCTCTCCACCGGTGTGGCCACGCTGCTCATGCCGGCGTTCGCGGCCGGCCTGCTCGCCACCATCGAGCTCAAGGGCATCCTGCTGGTCGACGTGGCCAGCTACGTGTTCGCGGTGCTCACCCTCGCCGTGGTCCGCTTCCCGGACGCGCTGGGCTGGCGGCCCCGGGAACGCCTGCTGGTGGCCATCGCCAACGGCATGCGCTACTCGTGGCGGCACCGCGGGTTCCGGCTGATGCTCGGCTACTTCGCGCTGGGCAACATCTTCCTGGCGCCCGCGCTGGTGCTCATCACGCCGCTGGTGCTGTCGTTCGGCAGCCCGACCCAGGTGGCGCAGGTGGCGCTGGCCGAGGCGGTCGGCGCGGTGCTCGGCGGCGTGCTCATGTCGCTGTGGGGCGGCCCGCGCAAGCGCCGCATGATCGGCGTGCTGATCGGCAACCTGGGCACCGCGATCGGCTGCGTGCTGATCGGCCTGGACGCGTCGGTGGCGATGATCTGCGTCGGCTTCTGCTGGCTGGCCATGTCGATGACCACCGCGCAGTCGATCTACGCGACGATCGTCCAGGTGAAGGTGCCGCAGCGCTTCCACGGCCGGGTGTTCAGCCTGAACCAGACCATCTCCTGGTCGACGCTGCCGATCGGGTTCGCGCTGCTCGCGCCGGGCGCCACCGCGCTGTTCGAGCCGATGCTCGCACCCGGTGGGGCGCTCGCCGGTTCGGTGGGCGCGGTGATCGGCACCGGACCGGGGCGGGGCATCGGTTTCGCGTACATCTGCTTCGGCGCGGCGCTGATCCTCATCACGCTCGGCGGTTTCGCGATCCGGCTGCTGCGCCGGTTCGACCTGGAGGTGGAGGACTCCCTGCCGGACGATCTGATCGGTGCCCAGGAGCGCGAGAAGCGCCTGGCCGCCAAGGCCGAGAAGAAGGAACTCGCCTCGGTCTGACCCCGCCTACCCTCCGGTTGATCAAGGAGTTCGTGTCCGTTCCGGGCCTTCCGACCGGCACGAACTCCTTGATCGCCGGGGCTAGCATCGGTGCGATGAGCGAGGACGTCACCGACGCGCTGCTGCGGGAGATGGGGCGCCTCGATCCGTGCGCCGCCGTGGTCGAGGCCGGTGAGCAGGACGTCGACGGGCTCACCGACTACAGCCCGGACGGTCACCAGGCCCGCGCCGACCTCGCCGCCCGCGCCCTGCGCCGGATCGAGGCGCTTCCCGCCACGACCCCGCTGCACGAACACCTCGCCGAACGGCTGCGCGCCCGGATCGCCTTCCACGACGCCGGGGAGAACCTGCGGGAACTACACGCCGCGGCCACCGGCCCGCTCCAGCTCATCCGGCAGTGCGTCGAGTCGGCGGTGCCGGGCCGCGACGCCGGGCGCGCGGCCTCCGAGGACGGCTGGGCCCGCGTCGGCGCGCGCCAGGCCGCGATCCCGGCCACACTCGACGGGTACGCCCGGAGCCTGCTGCTCGCCGCCGCGCGCGGTCACCTGCCGGCCCGGCGTCAGGTGGAGCTGGTGACGCGGCGCTGCCGCACCTGGCTCGACGACGACCTCGCCCTGGTGCGGCGGTACGGCGACGGCCCGCAGCGCGCCTCGTTGCAGGCGGCGGCGCAGGGCGCGCGGGAGGCGTACCGGAGGTTCGCCGCGACGCTCACCGCGGACCTGGCGCCCCGGGCGCACGACGACGAGGCGTTCGGTCCACAGCGGTACGCCCTGTGGGTGCGGGCCTTCCTCGGCGCGGAACCGGACCTGCGCGAGCTGTACGCGTGGGGCTGGGACGAGTTCACCGCCATCGAGGCGGAACTGGCCGCCGAGGCGAGAACCCTCGGCGGCACCGTGCCCGAGGTGCGGGAACGGCTCGACCGCCCCGACGCGCCGGGCGTGCTGCGCGGCCGGGACGAGTTCGCCGGCTGGCTCCAGGAGCTGCTGGAGGCCACCACCGAGCGGATGCACGGCGTCCACTTCGACATCCCCGCGCCGCTACGGCGCATCGAGTCACGGGTCACCACGTCGGGCGGCACCGCCTACATCGCGCCGTCGCGGGACCTGACCCGGCCGGGCCGGGTCTCGTGGCTGCTGCCCGACGGGCAGGAGCACTTCTCCACCTGGTGGGCGTACAGCACCGCGTACCACGAGGGCGTCCCCGGCCACCACCTGCACCTCGGCTCGGAGGCGTGCCGGGGCGGCCCCGGGCAGCGGCTGAACCTGCTCGGCGGGCTCTCCGCCGCCCAGGAGGGCTGGGCCCTGTACGCCGAGCGGTTCATGGACGAACTCGGACTCTACGAGCAGCCGGGCGCCCGGCTGGGACACCTGTTCATGCAGCTGCTGCGGGCGGCCCGGGTGGTGCTCGACATCGGCCTGCACCTGAAGCTGCCGACGCCCTCCGGCGGCGGCGAGCCGTGGACGCCGGACGCCGCGCTGGAGCTGCTGCGCGACCGCTGCCACCAGGGCCCGTACGCGCCACTGGAACTGGCCCGCTACCTGGGCCGGCCCGGGCAGGCGCTGACCTACAAGGTGGGGGAGCGGGTGTGGCGGGACGGCCGCGCGGCGTTCCCCGGCGACCGGCGCGCGTTCCACAACCGGGCGTTGGAACTCGGCTCGTTGGGCCTGGACCAGCTCAGCAGCGCGCTCGCCGCCTACCCGGCCTCGCCGGCGGGCAGTTCCTCCGGGTCGGCCACCCAGGCGGAGTAGACGGGCAGCGCGTGCCACGGGCCGCCGGCCGGGTCGGTGGTCACCGCGACCACCGCGTACGGGTGACCGAACCGCAGCTCGGCGACGCGCGCGATCCCCTCCGGCGGTAGCGCCGTCGCCCGGCCGAACGCGGTCACCGCGGCCGCCTCGAAGCCGTAGCGACCGAACCTGGCCACCGCCGACTGCGCGGCGGCGAACTCCGGCCCGGCCAGGCCCAGCAGTTCGCCGAGCGCCCGCGCCGCCGCGTCGAAGCCGAACCCGGGCGCGGTCAGGTCGTGCCGGCTGCGCGCCGACCAGCACGGCAGCACCGCAGTGGCGCGTTCCTCCCGGCCGTCTGCGGCGTACGTGCGGGTCGGCTCCTCCCGCAGCGCCCACAGCGGCGTCTCGCCCAGCGGCAGGTCGAACAGCGACCGGCAGCCCGGCATGGAGTCCGGGACGAGCGCGGCGGCGCTCGCCAGCTCCTGCGCGGCGGCCAGCACGTCGGTCGCCGGCACCTCGGGCGCGGCGGCCACCGACACCACGAGCATCCCCGCGCCGTCGTCGCCGGTGCGGGCCGGCACCGCGTGCACCGCCACGTCACCGGCCCGGTCGGTGGCCGCCACCCAGCAACGGTGCCCGACCGGCGGCGTCCGCAGCACCCGGTTCAGCCGGCCGGACCAGGCGCTGCCCGCGCCCAGCTCCGTACCCGGGGCGGTGTCGAACGGGTCGGCCCACGACACCCGGGTCGCGAGCGCGCTGGCCAGGATCAGCAGGGTGTCCGGGGCGACGTCGACCGGGAAGCGGTCGATCAGCCCGCCGGTACGCTCCCGGGCCCAGGCGTCCAGCGCCGCCTGGTCGGGCAGCGGACCGCGTTCGGTGTCCTCCGGCAGGGCGGCCCGCCACGCGGCCAGCTCGGCGGCCGGGGTGCGTTCCCACAGCGCGGTGGCGGCGGCGACCATCGGGTGCGGCGCGGCGAGCAGTGCCCGGGCCTCGGCGGCGGCGTCGTCCGGGTCGGCGTCGAGCGCCTCGGCGAGCGCCGCGCGGGCGTCGCCGGTGGCGGCCGGGCCGGTCAGCGCCAGCAGCAGCCAGGCGCCCAGCGGCGAGGCGACATGGTGGGTGTCACCGGCGGCGCGGTGCAGCCGCTCGGCGTAACGGGCCAGGGGTGCGCGCAGTGGAGTCACGGCTCCACTCTGCCCGCCGGCGCGCTCCCCGGCACGCCCCGCGTCAGGACCACAGTTCGAACGGCTCGTCGATCTCCGTCCCGGCCAGGAACGCGGGCAGCAGTTCCGGCAGCCGCCCGGGATAGCAGCGCGGCCGCCTCGCGAGCACCTCGGCCAGCGGCCACCAGCGGAACCCGAAGTAGTCCTCCACCTCGTAGTCCAGCCGCAGCGCCCCGTCCACGTCCGGCCCCGGGCCGGGCAGCCGTACCGTCACGATGACCTCGTCCTGGAGGTGGCGGCGCTGCCGGTGCCGGAAGCTGGCCCGCCGCCGCCAGGTGGGAGCGCCCACCTCGTCCGGGCCGATGGCGATGCCGGTCTCCTCGCGCAGTTCGCGGACCGCCGCCTCCCGGTACGTCTCGCCCGGGTCCAGCCCGCCGCCGGGTAGCTCCCACCACACGCCGAGGTCCGGGTGGTCCGGGTCGCGGGTGTGGAACAGCAGCAGGCGGTCGGCGGCGTCGAGCACCACCAGCCGCACCGCGCTGCGCTCGAACAGCGGCAGATCGTCCGGCAACTCCACGCCCCCAGCGTAAGGAAGGGCCCCCTATTAACGCCTCCGGTAGTAGAGGGGCCCCTTATTAACATCGCGGAGCGGCGCGGCGCGCGGCGCGACGATGGCGAGCCCGGCGCGGCACCGCTCCCGCTCAGCCGGCGTCGACGACGCGCGCCACCTCGGCCGGCAGCGGGTACGGCCGCTCCACCGGCAGCAGCGCCGCCGCCCCGGCCTCGTCGCCGTCGGTGAGCCGACCGTGCACCGACCGGGCCAGCCCGGTGACGTCGGTGAGCCCGACCACCCACTCGTCGACGTACCGGCGTACCGCGTCACCGGCAAGCCCGACCTGCAGCGAGCGGTACGGCAGCGGCGCCAGCCGCAGCGAGCGTTCCGGGTCCCACTGCACCCGCACCGGGCTGACCCGCAGGCGGTGCCGCCAGGCGTCCCGGTCCGGGTGCAGGCGTGGGTCGTAGCTGCTGAGGCAGGCGTGCCGCAGGGCCCACTCGAAGCCGGACCGGCTGATGTCGACCGCCAGCACCCGTTCCTGGCCCGGCTTGAGCGCCCAGCCGCAGCGGTACATCATCCAGCGGAACGACGGCTTGATCCAGGTCATCCGCTCCCGCTTGAACGGCGGCACGAACCGCCCCGCCCGCAGCGCCGCGTCGGCGATCTCCGGCGGGTACGCCTGGTAGACGGTGACGGCGGTGCCGGTGTACGTGGCGCGGATCTGGTGGCGGGGCACTGTCACCGGGGCATGATGGCACCGCGTACCCGCTCCGGCGACCCGATTCCGGGCCCGGCGCCCCGGCCGATAGGCTGCCCGCCGTGGCAGGTCTGTTGAGGAACGTGGCGTCGAAGCTGGGCCGGATCACCCGGGGCGTACCCGCCCCCGCCCGCCCCGGCGGGCCGATCCCGGCGCAGGTCGCGCGCCGCCGCCAGGTCAGCGCGTTGCAGCGCCGCGAGCTGTCGTACGCCCCGGAGCCGGACGGGCAGGCCGACCCGGGCGAGATCGTCTGGACCTGGGTGCCGTACGAGGACGACCCGCGTCAGGGCAAGGACCGTCCGGTGCTGGTGGTGGGCCGGCACAGCCGCACGCTGTTCGGCCTGATGTTGTCCAGCCAGAGCGACCGGGACGGTCAGCGGCACTGGCTGGCGCTCGGCCCGGGGGAGTGGGACCGGGACGCGCGGCCGAGCTGGGTACGCCTGGACCGGGTGCTCACCATGCGCGAGGACAGCATCCGCCGCGAGGGCGCGGTGCTGGACCGGCCCCGGTTCGACCGGGTCGGGCAGGCGTTGCGCGCCGGCTACGGCTGGCGCTGACCCACCAGACAGAGCCGCCCC
Organism: Micromonospora sp. AB353; assembly: GCF_049538395.1. Taxonomy (NCBI): domain Bacteria; kingdom Bacillati; phylum Actinomycetota; class Actinomycetes; order Micromonosporales; family Micromonosporaceae; genus Micromonospora; species Micromonospora sp. AB353. The sequence goes on from NZ_JBMVFV010000002.1 coordinate 169,368, forward strand.
GGCACCCGCAACGAGTCGGCGGACAAGACGGGCCGGGACGAGCCGCTCAGCACTCCGCGACGAGCTGGCGGGTCGGGCGGGACGCGCCGAGCGTCTTCGCCTCGTACATGGCCGCGTCGGCGCGGCAGAGCGCGTCGGTGAGCTGGGTGGGGCAGTGCACCGGCGCCAGTCCGACCGAGGCGGTGACCTGGATGCTGCGCGCACCGAGCGGGATCGGCGCGGCGAGCGCCTCGCAGAGCCGCCGGGTGGCGTGCTCGATCCACCGGCGGTCCGGCGTGGGGCTGGCGAGCAGTCCGGCGAACTCGTCGCCGCCGAGCCGGGCGACCAGGTTGGGGCCGGCGAACGCGGCGAGCCGCTGCGCGACGCAGACCAGCACCTGGTCCCCGGCTGCGTGCCCGTAGCGGTCGTTCACCTGCTTGAAGTTGTCCAGGTCGAGCACGACCGCGACGAGCGGCTGGCCGGCGGGGTCGGTGAGCAGGGCGGCGGCCAGCCGGAAGAACGCGCGGCGGTTGGGCAGCCCGGTGAGCGGGTCGTGGCTGGCGGCGTGCCGCTCGGCGGCCAGCTCGGCCTGGAGCAGCTCGATCTCGGCTTCGGCGCGCAGCGCGCGGCGGCGTAACTGCCAGGCGGAGACGAGTGCGCCAGCCGCGGAGATGCCGGAGGCGATGGTCATCGGATCCGCCAACGCGTCCTCCTCACCGCAGTCCCGAAGCCGCGCGGAGCGGCGTCCCCGGGGCCGGGTTCAGGTCACCGTACGTGAGCGAACCGGCACACCGTATTTCGAGTATCATCCTCTCCGTCCATTGCAGATGCAATAGCAGATGCACGTGCATCTCACTCCTCAGTCGACAGACGTCGCCACCCACCGCTCCTCCCCGCGGCCTCGGCTGGCTCATCCCGAAGGACGCCCATGCAGCAACCCCCGAACGGCGTGCCCGTGACCGAGTTGCCACCGATGCGCTGGCTGAAGAGCCGCCGCAGCAACCCCAGCGGCAACTGCGTCGAACTGGCCGAGCTGCCCGACGGCGGCGGCATCGCGGTCCGCAACTCGCGGCACCCGGAGGGCCCGGCGCTCATCTACACAGTGGACGAGATCGCGGCCTTCGTGCTCGGCGCGCGGGACGGCGACTTCGACCACCTGATCCCGCCGTCCCGTACACGGGACTGACTCCGTCCGTCCGGAGGAGTTCACCTCACTGTCGGTTCATGGCATGCTTACTCGTCGGTCCGGGAGGGTGCCCGGCCGGGACGGTCGGGATGCGAGGGCGGTCAGGTGGCGACGGTGCCCGTCGAGGGTGGTCCGACAAGCGGTCCGACAGTGCTGCGCATGCTGCTCGGCGGGCAGCTGCGCCGGCTGCGGGAGAGTGCCGGGGTCAGCCGGGAGACCGCCGGCTGGGAGATCCGCTCGTCGGAGTCGAAGATCAGCCGGATGGAGCTGGGCCGGGTCGGCTTCAAGGAGCGCGACGTGGCCGACCTGCTCACGCTCTACGGCGTCACCGCCCCGGAGGACCGCGACGCGCTGCTCAAGCTGGCCCGCGACGCGAACAGCCCGGGCTGGTGGCACCGCTACGGCGACGTGCTCCCCGCCTGGTTCCAGTCGTACCTGGGCCTGGAGGCGGCCGCCGCGCTGATCCGCACGTACGAGGTGCAGTTCGTGCCCGGCCTGCTGCAGACCGCCGCGTACGCCCGCCAGGTGATCCTGCTCGGCCACCGCGGCGCGTCCGCGGCGGAGCTGGACCGGCGGGTGGAGCTGCGGATGCAGCGCAAGGAACTGCTGCGGCGGCCGAACCCGCCGCAGCTGTGGGCGGTGCTCGACGAGGCGGTGCTGCGCCGCCCGATCGGCGGCGCCGCGGTGATGCGCGAGCAGATGGACGCGCTGATCGAGGCCACGTCCGGGCCGCACGTGCGGTTGCAGATCGTTCCGTTCGCCGCCGGCGGGCACGCCGCGGCCAGCGGCGCGTTCAGCATCCTGCGCTTCGGTGACGCCGACCTGCCCGACATCGTCTACATCGAGCAGCTCACCAGCGCCATCTACCTGGACAAACGCGACGACCTCGACTTCTACGCCGAGGCGATGGAACGGTTGTGCGTGGAGGCCGCGCCGCCGGAGCGGACCCCGGAGCTGCTGGCCCGGCTGCGCGACGAGCTCTACCCGGCCTGACCGGCGCGGCGGCGGGCAGTAGCATGACCGCCAACCGGAGACAGTGGACGGTGGCACGCGAGTCGTGGAGGCGGCCTTGACCAGCGACGCACCAGGTACGGCACCCGAGTCGGGCCGGATCGACACCACGGTGGCGCATCCCGCCCGCCGGTACAACTACTGGCTCGGCGGGAAGGACAACTTCCAGGCCGACCGTGACTCCGGCGACGCGATGGCCGCGCGGTTCCCGACCATCCGGATCAGCGCTCTGGAGAACCGGCGGTTCCTGCGCCGCGCCGTGCGCCACCTGGCCGGCGAGGCGGGCATCCGGCAGTTCCTGGACATCGGCACCGGCATCCCGACCGCCGACAACACGCACGAGGTGGCGCAGGCGACCGACCCGCGCGCCCGGGTGGTCTACGTCGACAACGACCCGATCGTGCTGGCCCACGCCCGCGCGCTGCTGACCAGCTCCGCCGAGGGCGCCACCGCCTACCTCGACGCGGACCTGCGCGACCCGGAGCGCATCCTCGCCCACCCCGATCTGCGCCGCACGCTGGACTTCTCCCAGCCGGTGGCGTTGATGCTGCTGGCGGTGCTGCACTTCGTGCCCGACGGCGAGAACCCGTACGCGATCGTCGGCCGCCTGCTGGACGCCCTGCCCGCCGGCAGCTACCTGGCGGCCTCGCACGCCACCCACGACTACCTGCCGGCCGAGGTGGCCGCCGAGGCGAAGGCGGCGGCCCGCGGCGGCGGCCCGCACGGTGTGATCAACCTGCGCAGCCGGGAGGAGGTCGTGCGCTTCTTCGACGGCCTGGAGCTGGTCGAGCCGGGCATCTGCTCGGTCGCCGAGTGGCACGCCGACGGCGAGCCCGAACCGCGCCCGTCGGTGATCGACGTCAGCATGTACGGCGGGGTCGCCCGCAAGCCCTGACTCCGGGCTCCGGGCCGGGCGGTTGACGGGCACGGGGACCGGACGGGCAGACTGGAGGCATCATGTCGCCGTTCACGCCCGCCCTGCGCCTGCACGACCGGTACGTCCTGCGCGAACGCATCGGCCTCGGCGGGATGTCCGAGGTGTGGCGCGCCGACGACGAGGTCCTGCACCGGCCCGTCGCGGTCAAGGCCCTCGCCGGGCAGCTCGCCGCCGATCCGCAACTGCGCGCGGTCATCCAGCGCGAGGCCCGCGCGGCGGCGCGGCTCACCCACCCGCACGTGACCCAGGTGTACGACTACGGCGAGGCGACGCTGGACCGCGGCGTCGTCGTCCCGTACCTGGTGATGGAGCTGGTGGAGGGTCAGACGCTCGCCGACCGGCTGAACGGCGGGCCGCTGGCCTGGCCGGACGCGGTCCGCACGGCCGGGCAGGTCGCCGGGGCGCTGGCCGCGGCGCACCGGATCGGCGTGGTGCACCGCGACGTCAAGCCGGCGAACGTGATGCTCACCGAGACCGGCGCGAAGGTGCTCGACTTCGGCATCGCCGCGCCCGCCGGCCCGCACCCGGTCACCGGGCAGACCGGCGCGCTGCTGATGGGCACCCCGGCCTACTTCGCCCCGGAACGTCTCGACCCGGGCCCGGCGAACCCGGCCGGCGACGTGTACGCGCTCGGCGTGCTGCTGTATCGCAGCCTCACCGGCCGGGCACCGCTGCCGGTGCGCAGCTGGGACGACGTGCTGGACGTGCGGCGCAACCGGCCGCCGGTGCCGCCGCTGCGGGTGCCCGGTCTGCCGCCGGAGATCGCCGACCTGGTGCTGGCCTGCCTTGACGTGGACCCGGAGCGGCGGCCCACAGCGGCCCGGCTCGCCGACCGGCTCGGCGCGGGCCGCCCGGTGGACCCGCCGACCGCGATCCTGCCCACAGTGGCGCCGGCGGCGCACCCGCCCACCCTGGTCGAGCGGTCCCCGGCCGCCGCGTCCCGCCCGGTCCCGCCGGCACGTCCCGTCGCGCCGCCGCGCCCGGCGGTCTCGTCGAACCGGCTGCTCGGGCTGCTCGTCGCCGGTGCCCTGGTGCTGCTGCTCGCGGTGGTGGGCTCGCTGGTGTGGGGTGACGGCTCCGGCACGCCGCCGGCCGCCGCGCCCACCGCCGGCACGTCGACGCGCGCCGCCGAGCCGCCCGCCCCGGAGCCCAGCAGTGCCGCGCCGCCGTCGACGGTGCCCGAGCCGGTGACGCTGCGTCAGCTCGGCGACCGTTTCGGTGAGCTGATCGACCGGGCCGAGTCGATCGGGCTGGTCGACGGCAAGACTGCCGACGATCTGCGCAAGAAGGCCGCCGAGCTGGACCGGGGCAAGCCGAAGGACCGGGGCAAGCGGGTCGAGGACCTGCGCGAGAAGATCGACGACGCGGCCGAGGACGAGAAGATCGACCCGGTCACCGCCACCGCGCTGCGCAAGCTGCTCGACGGTTACGAGCGGCTGCGCGGCGGCGCCGACGAGGGCTGACCGTGTCAGCGCAGCGTGGCGGCGACCACCTCGCCGACGCCCGTACCGGCGCGGACCACCGGCTCACCGGCCGGTGACCAGATCCCGGAACCACCCGCCGCGCGCGCGTACCCGCCTCCGGTCGAGCCGGCGAAACTCGCCGTGACCACCCACACGCCGTGCGCGGCGGCGACCCGGCGGGCGCGTTCGTCCGGCACCGCCGCGTCGTCCGCCGACTCGAGCACGCCGGCCAGGTAGGCGTCCGCGCCCAGCGCCACCGTCGCCGCCGCGTGCTCCGGCGTGCCGGTGTCCTTGCACACCGCAAGCCCCAGCCGCCAGCCGTCCACATCGAGCACCGTCGGCTCCCGGCCCGGTCGCATGTGCCGCGGCTCCGCGCCACCCAGGCACATCTTCCGGTACGCCACCCGCACGCCCTTGGCGTCGACCGCGAGCACCCCGATGTGCGGTCCGGGCACCGGCGCGCCGGCCAGCGCCAGCGTCCCGGTCTCGGCGCAGGCCGCCCGCAGCGGCGCGAGCCGGGGATCGTCCGGGTCCAGCGGCGCGGCGGTCAGCTCGTACCCGGTCAGCGACATCTCCGGGAAGACCACCACGCGGGCCCCGGCGGCGCGCACCGCGTCGGCGTGCCGGGCGGCGTTGCCCTCGACGTCGTGGGAGCGGGTCAGCGGCTGGGCGACGGCGATCCGCAGCGGCGTACGCATGGCGTACACGATAATGGTTTCCATGACGCGTGGTCGTCCGCGGCTTCGCCCCGTAACGTTGGTCCGATGATCGGAAACGCACAGCTGCTCGCCGTCCCCCGGGTGAGCACCGCGCGGGCCGCGGAACCGTCCGGCGACGGGGTGACCGGATGGGTCACCGGCCTGATGGAACGGCTCGGTGGCCCAGGCGCCGGCCTCGCGGTGGCGCTGGAGAACCTGTTCCCGCCCATCCCCAGCGAGGTGATCCTGCCGCTGGCCGGCTTCACCGCGAGCCAGGGCAAGATGAGCCTGGTCGGCGCGATCGTCTGGACCACGCTCGGGTCGATCGTGGGCGCGCTGGCGCTGTACTACATCGGCGCGGCCCTCGGGCGGGACCGGATGCGCGCCCTCGCCGCGCGGCTGCCGCTGATCAAGCTGGAGGACGTGGACCGCACCGAGGCGTGGTTCCTGCGCCACGGCGTCAAGGCGGTGTTCTTCGGCCGGATGATTCCGATCTTCCGCAGTCTCATCTCCATCCCGGCCGGGGTGGAACGGATGCCGGTGCCGGTGTTCCTGCTCTACACCGCGCTGGGCAGCCTGATCTGGAACACCACGTTCGTGCTCGCCGGGTACTTCCTCGGCGAGCAGTGGCACGTGGTCGAGGCGTACGCCGGCACGTTCCAGAAGCTGGTCATCGTGGCCGTGCTGGCCGGTGCCTGCTGGTTCGTGGTCAGCCGGGTCCGCCGCTCCCGCCGCACCGCCGCGGCCGCGCCGCAGGAGGCGGAGGCGCCGGCGGAGCCGCAGCCGACCCCGCAGGGCACCGTCTACCGGGGCGGCTGGTACTCCCGGACGGAGGACTGAGGCAGGCTCAGCAGGGCGGGTAGAGCGGGCGGGTGCCGGTGCCGGCGGCCCGGGCGGCCCGATCGCTGAACCGGCAGCCGAAGTCCGGCGCCGCGACCGCGCGCCGGTCGGTGACCGCGTCACCGGCCGGGCGCTTCCCGGTACGCACCCAGCGGACCAGGTCGTCCCACGCGGCACCGGCCTCGGCCGGGCTGAACTCGCAGTGCTGCGCGGTGCGCACCGCCCGCTGCACCAGCAGCCGGGACCGGCCGTGCCGGGCCACGTCCCGGGCGTACGCCTGCTCCATGCCGAACGGCACGAACAGGTCGCCGAGCCCGTGCAGGCTCAGCACCGGCACGGTGGGCCGCCCGGCGATCCGGGGCACCTCGGTCAGGCCGGGCGAGAGCCGCTGACGCAGGTTCTCCGGCGCGACCCGCTGCACCGTCGCGTCGAGGTTCACCGGCTGGTTCGGCGTGTACCTGGTGAACAGGTTCGTGGCGAGCTGACCTGGTCGCCGGGCGGGGGAGCCGTCCGCCTCGCCGACCGCGATGCCGAACAGGAAATCCTTCCACACCGCGAACGCGGCGTCGGCGCCCGGCCGCGGCCCGCCGGAGCGCTCCACGGTGACCGCGCGCAGCTGCTTGCCGAGGTCGTTCGTGGTGTCCGGGCCGCCCGGGGTCAGCCCGGCCAGGCCGAGCGTGACCTGGATCCGGGGCACCGCCGAGGTCAGGTAGTCCGGCGGCGTCGGGTACGCGCGCACCCCGGCGAGCGCCTGCGCCACCAGGTTGTAGTCCAGGAAGAAGTCGAACAGCTCCTGGTCGCCGAGCACCCCGCACATCGGCAGTGCCCCGGCGTAGAAGCCCGGGTACTGCTCCAGCGACCGGCCGATGACGTGGCCGCCCATCGACGCCCCGGCGATGAGCACCCGGTGCGGGCGGCGGACGGTGCGGCTGAACAGGTCGGCCAGGGCGCGGGTGCCGCGTACGCCGGAGCGCACGTCGTAGCCGTTGCGGTCGTACGACGACGACGCCCACGCGTACCCCTGCGCCACCAGGCGCTGCCGCAGGTCGAAGCCGGGCGCCTCGGGCGACAGCACGGTGCTCTGGCCGCGGTAGCCGTGCGCCCACATGACGAGCTCGCCGTTCCAGCGCGCCGGGATCTCGATGATGTACCCGGCGTTGGCGTGCACACCCTGCCGCACGGTGGTGGCGGCCCCGCCGACCACGAGCGGCGGCAGCGGCGGGTTGACGATGGTGTAGCCGGGCAACGGCCCGCTGCCGTCGTCGCGGCCGGTGGCGGCGGCGGGGGCCGCGCCGCTGAGGCCGAGCGTCAGCGCGAGGGCCGCGCCGACGGCGAGCAGCCGGCGGCGGACGGGTGAGGGCTGCATCGCTGCTCCCCGGGGGACGGGTGCCACCCCGGGACGGGGGTGACGACGCGGGACGGATGCCTACCGGCCGGTAGCGACCTGAACCTAGGCCGGGCGTCGAGAGCTGTCAATCGCTGACCGGCCGCTGCGCCGGCGTCCGTCCCGCCGTCCGCTCACACCAGGCCGTGCGCCAGCATCGCCTCCGCCACCCGCCGGAACCCCTGGATGTTCGCCCCGGCCACGTAGTCGCCGGGCAGGCCGAACTCCTCGGCGGTCGCCCAGCACCTGTCGTGCACGTCGCGCATGATCTCGCGCAGCCGCTGCTCCGACTCGCCGAACGTCCACGTGTCGCGGCTGGCGTTCTGCTGCATCTCCAGCCCGCTCACCGCCACACCGCCGGCGTTGGCGGCCTTGCCCGGGGCGAACCGCACCCCGGCCCGGCCGAGGATCCGCACCGCCTCCGGCGTGGTGGGCATGTTCGCCCCCTCCACCACCGCGACGCAGCCACCGGCGACCAGCGCGGCCGCCTCCGCGCCACCGATCTCGTTCTGCGTGGCGCAGGGCAGCGCCAGGTCGCAGGGCACCTCCCACACGTTGCGCTCAGCGACCGCCACGGCGTTGCGCGCGTGCTCCGCGTACTCGGCCAGCCGCCCCCGGCGCTGCTCCTTCAGCTCGCGCAGCAACGCCAGGTCGATGCCCTTCTCGTCGACCACGTAGCCACCGGAGTCCGAGCACGCCACCACGGTGCCGCCGAGCTGGTGCACCTTCTCGATCGCGTAGATGGCCACGTTGCCGGAGCCGGACACCACCACCCGCTTGCCCTCCAGGCTGTCCCCGGCCTGGCGGAGCATCTCGTCGGCGAAGAACACCGCCCCGTACCCGGTCGCCTCCCGGCGCACCTGCGCGCCCCCGTACGCCAGGCCCTTGCCGGTGAGCACGCCCGCGTCGTACCGGTTGGTGATCCGCTTGTACTGCCCGAACAGGTAGCCGATCTCCCGGCCGCCCACCCCGATGTCACCGGCGGGCACGTCGGTCTGCGGGCCGATGTGCCGGTACAGCTCGGTCATGAAGCTCTGGCAGAACCGCATCACCTCGCGGTCGGAGCGGCCCTTCGGGTCGAAGTCCGCGCCGCCCTTGCCGCCGCCGATGGACAGCCCGGTCAGCGCGTTCTTGAAGATCTGCTCGAACCCGAGGAACTTCACGATGCCCAGGTAGACCGACGGGTGGAAGCGCAGGCCGCCCTTGAACGGGCCGAGCGCGCTGTTGAACTCCACCCGGAAGCCGCGGTTCACCCGTACCCGGCCCTGGTCGTCCTCCCACGGCACGCGGAAGATGACCTGCCGCTCCGGCTCGCAGACGCGTTCGACCACCTCGGCGTACTCCGGATGCCGGACCAGGGCCGGACCGATGCTCTCCAGCACCTCGCGGACCGCCTGGTGGAACTCGGGCTCTCCCGGGTTCCGGGCGACCACGCCGGCGAACACCGACTCGACGGTCTCCGGCATCACGGGCACCTCCTCTCGCCTCGGACGCCGGCCGCCTGGCCTGCGCCGCCCCAGGATACGAACGGTGCGCGGGGTGGGGTTCACTGGTCGGCGTGGACGCCACCATCTGGACGACCGCGCGGGACGCGCGCGCCTGGCTCGACGCCGCGAACGGCCGCGGCGACACCGAACTGACCTGCCGCATCCTCAAGATCGGCGAGGAGGCCGGCGAAGTCGCCGCGGCCTGGATCGGGCTGCTCGGGCAGAACCCCCGCAAGGGGGTGACGCACACCCGCGAGGAGGTCGCCGCCGAGCTCGCCGACGTGGCGTTCACCGCGCTCGTCGCGATCGAGAGCCTCGGCCTGGACGCGCAGGCCGTGCTGGCCGCCTGCGCCGGCAAGGTGCGGGAACGGACCGGAGGGGGAATGAACCGAGACGCCGACGCGGACGTATGACCCGATGGGGACCGGCGAGAGGGGACGACCATGACCGCATCCGAGGACGACCCCGGCCTGGCCCGGCCCCGCTGGTCCGGCGGAGCCCGGCTGCTCGCGGCGGCGGCGGTGCTGGTGGTGGTGCTCGGCGCGGTGGCGGTGGCGGTGACGCTGTCCAACCCGGCCCGGCTCGGCGTGGTCTTCTCCGGCGGCGCCCCGCCCTCGCCCGCTCCCGGTGGCGGTTCCGGCGGGGCAGGCGCCGCCGAGGTGGCCGGCGCCGAGACGCTCGCCGCGCCCCGCGGCGATCGGCAGCGCGCCCAGTTCGAGCTGGTCGACGGGCTGACCCGGTTCACGCTGCGGGCCGACGACCTCGGCGACGACCTGTACCGGATCGGCGCGCCGGACGGCTCCGGCGTGACGCCCCGCCCGCAGCTGGTGGGCGACCGGGTCCGGCTGCGGATCGAGGAGAACGGCCGTCCCGGCCCGGCCGCCGTCGAGGTGGTGCTCAACTCCCGGGTCACCTGGCGGCTGCGGCTGATCGGCGGCGTCAGCGAGCAGCGGCTCGACCTGGGTGAGGCCCGGCTCGCCGGGATCGACCTGGTCGGCGGCGCGTCGCGTACCCGGCTGCTGCTGCCCCGGCTCGACGGCTCGCTCACCGTCCGGATGACCGGCGGGGTCAGCGAACTGACGGTCACCGTGCCCGGCGGGCCACCGGCCCGGGTGCGGGTGGCCTCCGGCGCCGGCTCCCTGACCCTGTACGACGAGCGTCGCGGCGGGATCGCCGCCGGTGACCTGGTCAGCTCGCCGGGCTGGGACCGGGCCGCCGACCGGCTCTACCTCGACCTGGTCGGGGGCGCCAACGCGGTGAGCGTCACCGCGGAGTGAGCGTACAGTCGGGCGGTGGACCGCACCGAATCCCTGCCCTCGCAGACGCTCCCACCGGGCGTCGGCCCGACCGACCCGGGCAGCGTGCTGCTGCCGGGCCACGACGTCCCGCTCGGCCGCTACACCACTGTGCGCCGGCTGCTGCCGCAGCGGCAGCGCCGGATGGTCGGCGCCTGGTGCTTCGTCGACCACTTCGGGCCCGACGACGTGGCCGACCGGCCCGGCATGGAGGTGCCGCCGCACCCGCACACCGGCCTGCAGACAGTCACCTGGCTGCTCGACGGGGAGATCCTGCACCGCGACAGCCTCGGCAACGTCCAGCCCATCCGCCCGGGCCAGCTCAACGTGATGACCTCCGGGCGCGGCATCGCGCACTCCGAGCGCTCCCCGCTGGTGCACCCGCCGCTGATGCACGGCGTGCAGTTGTGGGTGGCGCTGCCCGACCCGGCCCGCGCCGGTGACCCGGACTTCGCCCACCACGCCGACCTGCCCCGCTTCCGCGACGGCGACCTGGACGTCACGCTGCTGGTCGGCGACCTCGGCGGGGAACGCTCGCCCGCCGTCGTGCACACCCCGCTGGTCGGCGCGCAGCTCGAGGTCCGCGGGCCGGCGCCGGCCACGCTGCCGCTGCGTCCGGACTTCGAGTACGGGCTGCTGGCCATGTCCGGCGCCGCCGAGTGCGACGGCACGGCGCTGGCCCCCGGCGCGCTGCTCTACCTGGGCCTCGGCCGGAACGCGCTGACGCTGCGCGCCGAGCCGGGCACCCGGCTGCTGCTGCTCGGCGGCACCCCGTTCGAGGAGCCGCTGGTGATGTGGTGGAACTTCGTCGGCCGCTCGCACGAGGAGGTGGTGGCCGCCCGGGAGGACTGGATGGCCGGCCGCCGCTTCGGTGTGGTCGCCGACGACGCGGCACCGCCGCTGCCCGCGCCCGCGCTGCCCACCACCCGGCTCAAGGCCCGTGATCGCGGCGGCGACGTGCGCGGCTGACCGTCGTACCCGAATGCCGCGCCGTCGCCGGGGTAGTCGGCGGCATGCCGACAACCACCGCCCCGCGCGACGTCGCGGACAAGAAGCGGCTCGCCCGCCGGCTCGCCGGAGACGGCCGCGGGTTCGCCGAGTTCTTCGGGTTCCGGGTGACGAACAACCCGGCCCAGTTGTTCCAGGTGCTGTACCTGGCCGTCCTGCTGGCCCGCCGGGGCGACTTCCACCGGGCCGTCGACGCGGCCGGCGCGCTGCGCGACGCCGGCTGGGACACCGCGGCCCGGATGGCCCGCTCCCGCCACGAGGACCGGGTACGCGTGCTGCGCGCCGCCGGGCTGCGCGGTGACCTGCCCGCGATCGCCGACACCCTCGGCGACCTGGCCCGCACGGTCGTCGAGACGTACCGGGGCGACCTGCGCCGGCTACGGACCGCCGCGCACCAGGATCCGGGCGAGGAACGGCGGCTGCTGACCGCGCTGCCCGGAGTGGACGACGAGGTGTGCGACCTGTTCCTGCGCGAGGCGCAGGCGCTGTGGCGTGAGGCGGCGCCGGTGGCCGACCGGCGGGCCCTCGCGGCGGCCCGGCGGCTCGGGCTGGGCCGCACCGCGCGCGACCTCGCCGGACTCACCGGCAGCGGGGAGTCGGAGCAACTGTCGTGGCTGGTCGGAGCGCTGGCGCGAGTGGACCTGGAGCGGCGGTACGCGGAGGTGACCGCCTGAGCGCACGCGTGCGCCCGGACACACTTCCGCGATTCTCACCCGTTCGGCTGATGTCGCGTCGTATGATGATCGTGGCAGCGATGCCCGCCCGGTTCGGGCGAACATCTCACCGCTGCGTGGTCGCGACCCGGTTCGGGCGTGAACCGCGCAGGACAGGTGCTGCGTGGCGCCCCAGGTCGCGGTTCGTGACCCGGGGCGCTCGCCTGCCCGGGGCACGCCGACCGGCCACAGGGGAGCGCCCACGCGCGACAGTCGTACACCGGCCCTTCTCCGCACGCGCGGAGGCCGGCGGCCGTGTCGCCCGCCGGCCCGCCGCCGTGCTCAGATGCCGCGCAGGTGCTGTGACACGCGTGGGTGGTCGACCCGGGCCTGCGCCGCGCGCTGCGACCGGCTCACCTCGGGCGCCGCGTCGATGCCGGCCGAGCGGGCCACCTCGGTGCCGTTGGCGTAGTCCACCGGGGGCAGCGCGCGCAGCGCCCGCAACACGTCCGGCGGCGCGCCCTCCCGTTCCGCCTCGCGGATGACGTCGTCCTTGCCGGCCGGGTAGTCCAGCGCGGACAGGTAATCAAGGACATCCGTGTAACTCGCCATGGGTCGGGCTCCTCGTGGCAGTAGTCGTGGTCATGACCGGGCGGCGGTTACCCGTCGCGCCGCCCCTCACGCCCGCGAGCGCGGAAAACCCGCCGTCGCCGCACGCCGGTGGCCGGCGCCGTTTCCGGCGCGCCGTCGCGGGTAGCCGCGGTGGGCGCACCGAAGGGGGTACCACGGATGCACTACCTGACCTTCGTGAGCCGGGTCGCCCGGCTCACCGGCACGAGCGAGGACCGGGCCGCCACACTCACCGGGGCCACGCTGGAGACGCTCTCCGAGCGGCTGACCGGCGGCGAGGTGATGGACCTCGCCGCGCAGCTGCCCAAGCCACTCCAGGGGCTGCTGCGGCCCTATCCGCGCGACGAGGCCGCCGAACGGTTCGGCGCGGCCGAGTTCGCCGCCCGGGTCGCCCGCCGGGCGGACTGCGACGAGAACACCGCCCGGGACGCCGTACGCGCGGTGTTCGTCACGCTGCGCGAGGCGATCCGGGGCGGGGAGTTCCAGGACGTCGTGGTGCGGTTCCCCCGCGACTACCGGGACATGGTCGAACCGGCCCTCGCCCCGGCCGCCGCGCGCCGCTGAACCGGCGGCCGGTCAGCCGATCACGCCGGCGTCGCGCAGCGCGGCGATCCGGCCGGCGTCGATCCCGGCGCCGGCCAGCACCTCGTCGGTGTGCTCGCCCGCCGACGGCGGCGGTCGCCGGACCGACGTCGGGGTGGCCGAGAAGCGCGGCGCGGGAGCGGGCTGGGTGACGCCGTCCGGCGCCACGAAGACCTCCCGTGCCCGCAGGTGCGGGTGCTGCGGCGCCTCGGCCCAGTCGAGCACCGGTGCCACGCAGGCGTCCGTGCCGGCCAGCAGCGCCGTCCACTCGTCGCGGGTACGGGTGCGGAACAGCCGCGCCCAGGCCGCCCGCAGCGCCGGCCAGTTCGCCGGGTCGTCCCGGTCCAGCGCGTCCTCCGGCATGTCGTCGCCGTCGGGCGGGAAACCGGTGAGCCGGACCAGTTCGGCGTAGAACTGCGGCTCCAGCGCGCCCACCGCGACGTACCGCCCGTCGGCGCACTCGTACGTGTCGTAGAACGGCGCGCCGCCGTCGAGCAGGTTCACCCCGCGCGGGTCCTGCCACAGGCCGATGCCGCGCAGCGCGTGGATCTGGGTGGCCAGCACCGACACGCCGTCCACGATGGCCGCGTCGACCACCTGGCCGGGCGCGCCGCCGCGCACCGCGTACAGCGCCGCGACCACGCCGAGCGCCAGCATCATGCCCCCGCCGCCGTAGTCGCCGAGCAGGTTCATCGGCGGCACCGGGCGTTCCCCGGCCCGGCCCACGCCGTGCAGCGCGCCGGTCAGGGCCAGGTAGTCGATGTCGTGCCCGGCGCGCTGCGCCAGCGGCCCGTCCTGCCCCCAGCCGGTCATCCGCCCGTACACCAGGCGGGGGTTGGCGGCGAGGCAGGCGTCCGGGCCGAGGCCGAGTCGTTCGGTCACGCCGGGCCGGAACCCCTCGACCAGCGCGTCCGTGCCGGCGACCAGGTCGAGCACCAGGTCACGCCCCGCGGGCTGCTTCAGGTCGACGGCGATCGAGCGGCGGTTGCGGTTCAGCAGGTCGCCGGGGAAGGCGCCGAACCCGCCCCCGCCGGCCCGGTCGACGCGCACCACGTCGGCACCGAGGTCGGCCAGCATCATGGCCGCGAACGGACCGGGGCCGATGCCGGCCAGCTCGATCACCCGTACGCCGGTCAGTGGTCCCTGGTTGGTCACCCGCGTCACCATAGGGGCAGGGGTGACCCGGGCGCCACGCCCTCCGTCGGCGTCCAGTGGTTGACCAGGGCAATCATGCGTGTCCCGACTTGGCGTCCGGTCCGGCGGTGACCTAGCCTTGTGCAGGCGAGGGGAGTACTTCCCACGAATCATTCCGGTCAGTACGGCGAGCCGCCGAGGCGAGCCCCGGGTGGTTGCCCACGAAAACGTGGGTGAAGGAGACCTCGAACATGACACGGTGTTCGAGGAGGCTCCATGCCCGAATTGTCGCCCCTGGCCGCGGCCGGGTTGTCGTCTGTCGGCACGCCCACGCTGTGGGTCGTGACGATCGTCGGTGTGCTCGTCCTGCTGGTGCTCGACTTCCTGGTCACCAGGAAGCCGCACGAGGTCTCGATCCGTGAGGCGCTCGGCTGGTCCGCCTTCTACATCGCCCTGCCGCTGGCCTTCGGCGCGTGGATCTGGTCCCGGTACGGCAGCCAGCAGGGCATCGAGTACCTCACCGGTTACCTGGTCGAGAAGTCCCTCTCGGTCGACAACCTGTTCGTCTTCATGCTGCTGCTGGCCGCGTTCGCGGTGCCCGCCGTGCTCGCCCAGCGGGTGCTGCTCTACGGCATCGCCGGCGCCCTGGTGCTGCGCGGCGTGTTCATCGCGCTCGGCGCCGCCGCGCTCCAGACGCTCGACTTCGCCTTCCTGCTGTTCGCGCTCATCCTGATCGCCACCGCGGTCAAGTTGCTGCGCGACGCCCTCTCCGGGCACGAGCAGGAGGTCGACATCAACAAGATGCGGTCGGTCCGGCTGCTCCGCAAGATCATGCCGGTGGTCGACGACTACCACGGCACCCGGATGACGATCCGGCAGGGCGGCCGGCGGGCGCTCACCCCGTTCGCGCTGGTCGTGGTCGCCGTGCTGGCCACGGACATCGTGTTCGCCGTCGACTCGGTGCCCGCCGTCTACGGCATCACCGAGGACCCGTACCTGGTCTTCGCCACCAACGCCTTCGCGCTGCTGGGTCTGCGGGCGCTCTACTTCGTGCTGCACGCCGCGCTCAGCCGCCTCGTGCACCTCAGCTACGGCCTGGCCGCCATCCTGGCGTTCATCGGCGTCAAGCTCGGCCTGCACTGGGCGCACGGCATCTGGAAGGGCGTACCGGAGATCCCCACGCTCGCCTCGCTCGGCGTGATCATCGGCGTCCTGGTGATCGTCACCATCACCAGCCTGCGGGCCACCCGCAACAGCGGCGACGGCAAGCGCACCGTCGTGCACGAGGTGCAGGGCGGAGGTTCCGCCTGACTCGGTGGAACCCCTGCCCCGGCGGGAGCGGCGGTGGTACGACTGACGGGTGGGAATCGTCTCGCCCGGCTTCCAGGGCCGGCCCCGTACGTCCGCGCCCGACCTGCCGCCGGGGCAGTACCTCACCGAGGACTTCCCGGTGCTCTCCGCCGGCCCGACGCCACGCGTGCCGCTGGACACCTGGGAGTTCGTGCTGACCAGCGAGACCGGCGCGGAGTACCGCTGGTCCTGGGACGAGTTGATGGGCCTGCCGCAGGACACCCCGACGGTGGACCTGCACTGCGTCACCCGCTGGTCCAAGCTCGGCACCACCTGGCAGGGCGTCTCCCTGGACACGCTGCTCGACGGCGTCGACACCGAGGCCCGGTACGCGCTCGCGCACTCGTACGGCGGGTACACCACCAACCTGCCGCTCGACGACCTGCGCGGCGGACGGGCCTGGGTGGTGCACACGTACGACGGGGGGCCGCTGCCGGCCGAGCACGGCGGACCGGCGCGGCTGCTCGTACCGCACCTGTACCTGTGGAAGTCGGCTAAGTGGGTGCACGGCATCCGGCTGCTCACCGACGACCGGCCCGGCTTCTGGGAGACCGCCGGATACCACGACTACGGCGACCCGTGGCGCGAGCAGCGCTACCAGGGCGACTGAGGTGACCGCACAGGCGCAGGGCCGTCGCGTCGCGCCGCTGATGTGGCGGGTGGCCCGGCTGGTCGAGCGGCGGATCGAGACGCCCACCGCGCAGACGCTGGTGCTGGACGTGCCCGGCTGGCCCGGGCACCTGCCCGGACAGCACGTCGACCTGCGCCTGACCGCCGAGGACGGCTACCAGGCCGCCCGGTCGTACTCGCTGGCCGGCCCCGCCGACGGCGAGCGGATCGAGGTGACGGTGCAGCGGGTGCCCGACGGCGAGGTGTCGCCGTACCTGACCGACACCTACGCCGAGGGCGACCCGGTGGAGGTACGCGGACCGGTCGGCGGCTGGTTCGTCTGGCGTACCGACGACACCACGCCGGTGCTGCTCGTCGCCGGCGGATCCGGCGTGGTGCCACTGATGGCGATGATCCGCGCGCGTCGCGCCGCGGGCAGTCGCACGCCGTTCCGGCTCGTCTACTCGGTGCGCACCCCGGACGACGTCATCTACGCCGACGAGCTGCGCCGCCGCGCCCGCGACGACCAGGGCCTGGACGTCGCGTACGTCTACACCCGGTCCGCGCCCGAGGGCTGGCGCGGCGAGCCGCACCGGATCGGCCTGGCCGACGTGAACAGCCACGGCTGGCCGCCCGACCTGGAGCCGCTGTGCTACGTGTGCGGCCCCACCGGATTCGTGGAGACCGTGGCCGACCTGCTGGTGGGGCTGGGTCACCCGACCCGGCGCGTGCGGACCGAACGGTTCGGCCCGACCGGCTGAGACCCGAGGAGGGCGTATGACCGACCTGTCCTACGTGGATGGCAACATGCTCGACGGGCCGCTGCGCGAGTTGTTCGCGGTCGACCTGAGCGCCACCACCGGGCGCTGCGACACCTGCGGGACGACCGGCCCGATGGCCGGGCTACACGTCTACTCGCACGCCCCGGGCCTGGTCGGGCGCTGCCCCGCCTGCTCCGGGGTGATGGTGCGGCTGGTCCGGGCGCCGCAGCAGGCCTGGCTGGACCTGCGCGGCACCACGTACCTCCAGGTGCCCATGGCGGCCGAGCAGGGCTTCCGCGCTTCGTCCTGACGGCTGCGCCGTTACCGGTCCGCGCCTGCCGCGCCGGCGCAGCCGCCCGACGAGCTGACCCACAGTCACCGGCACCACGGAGAGCACGAGCTGACCGTTGCGCGGGTCCACGGTCGCCGCCACCCCGTACAACCGGGCGCCGTGCCGCAGCAGCCGGGGCCGCCCGGCGGCGAGCCGAGGCGCGCGCACCGCGGCCCCGCCGCGCCCGTGACCGCCGTCCACCTCGGCGCGCACCGGATGGCGCTGCCCGCTGGCGGCGCTCGCGGCCAGGAGCCGGTCCAGCGCGAAGTCCGTGCGCAGCGTGCGGCCGGTCGGATCGCCGGCGTCCATCCGGGTGGCGCCCACGACCGGACCGGCCAGCATCCGCACCGGCCCGGCCTCCGTGGCGAACCGGGGGTACGGGCTGCGCGTGGTCACCGTCAGCGTGTGCCCGTCGACCCAGCTCACGTCGACGGCGTCCAGCCGCGCCAGCCAGTCGGCGCGCACGTCGGTGACATCGGTCCAGCGGGCCGGTGCGCCCGGGTAGCCCGCGTGCCAGCGGTCACCGGCGAACACCGTCGCCGGCACGCCCCGGCCGCTGTCCTGCTCGATGACCGCCAGCAGGTCGTCCACCCCGCCCGCGGTCACCGCGCCCAGGCGCAGCCGGGCCTCGATGTCGAGCCGGTCCCGCAGGCAGTCGGTGACGTGCCGCCGTGCCAGCCGCGCCACCGTGGCGTGCACCCGCTCCTGCGCGGCCCGGTCCAGGTGCCGGAAGTCGTCGCCGACCAGGTTCGCCAGCTCCAGCCCGGCGTGGCGGCGCAGCACCGCGTCCCGGCGCTCCCCGGCGGGGATCAGCTCGGCCACGTACGCGAACAGCCGCTCCACGCTGACCAGGCGCTGCTCCACCCGGCTGTGGTAGGTGATGTTGCGGGCGTCCAGCCGGCGTACCGCGTGGTAGTAGTCGTAGTCGGCGAGCACCGAGATCCGCCGGGCGTGGTAGCAGGCGGCGAGCGTGAACGGCTGGTCGCTGAGCACCGGCATGTCCTCCGGGAACCGCAGCCCGAGCCGGTCCACCAGGTCGCGCCGGAACAGCTTCGTGTTCGCCAGCGACCACGGCAGCGCCGAGTCGAACAGGCTCACGTCGACCGCGTTGCCGTCGGCGAACACGTCGGAGAAGACGTGCCGGCCGTTGACCCCGACCACCTTGCCGAGCACCACGTCCGAGCCGTACCGGTCGGCGGCGGCGACCAGACGCTCCAGGGCCTCCGGGCCGAGCCGGTCGTCCGAGCCGAGGAAGAACACGTACCGGCCGGTGGTCAGGTCCAGTCCCCGGTTGCAGGGCGACGCCGGGCCACCGGAGTGGGACTGGTGCACGACCCGCACCGTGCCGGGGTGCTTCGCGGCGTACCGGTCGAGCAGGCGGCCGCTGCCGTCGGTGGACCCGTCGTCCACCGCCACGATCTCCATCCGGTCCGCCCCGATGGTCTGCCGCAGCACCGAGTCGAGGCAGGACCGCAGGTAGCGCAGCGTGTTGTAGACAGGGACGACGACACTCACGTCGGGGCGGCTCGTCGCCGGTGGGCGGGGCGTGGTCGGTGGGCGGTGCGTCGCCTCCTCGGCTGCCACGGCTGCTCCTCACGGTCGCCCGGACGATCCGGCGCGACCCAGCGTGGTGGAGCGAGCCGTCCGGGTCACGACACCGGCGTGACGGCGAGGTGACCGGAAGGCAGCCGTTGGATACGCGCGGAAGGGCCCGGCCCCTCGTGGTGGGGGTCGGGCCCTTCCGGT